>DASQBH010000988.1:0-9039 GCA_035635315.1 Longimicrobium sp. | reverse complement strand
ACCGCCGCGGCGGACCGTCCGCCGCGAGCACCGCCGCGCGCCGCTTGCAAGACCCGGCCCCGGCACGATTCAAACGATGCGGACCCGGCGCGCATCAGGTACTCTGATCCATGCTGATTGCAGATCTGGTCAGGCAACGTGCCGTTCGGCCCGCGGGAGCGAATGAATTCGCCGCTGGAAAAACGCAAAGTCCGCCTGCGCGGACTCGGCGGCCCGGCAGCATGCGGCGTCCCGAGCGCCTGTGCGTCCGCAACTGGGAGAACACCGGATCAGATCCGCGATCGGCATCATCCCGCTGCTTCCCCGTGACGAAACGAGATCGATGACACGCGCGCTGCTGATCATCCCGATGATGCTGTCCGTCGTGCACCCGCGGCCGGCGTCCGCGCAGCCCGCCGCGCCGCTGGACTCGCTGATCGGCGCCTACGTGCGCGAGCACGACTTCAGCGGGACGATCCTGGTGCAGCGGGGCGGCCAGGGGCTGTACCGGCGCAGCTTTGGCGTGGCGGAGCGCGCCTTCGGCACCCCGGCGGATGATTCCACGCGCTACCGCATCGCCTCCATCACCAAGCTGTTCACCTCCGTCCTGGTCCTGCAGCTGCACCAGGAGGGCAGGCTGGACGTCAACGCGACGATCGGCACCGTTCTGCCGGACTATCCCGGCGAAGGTGCCGACCGCGTGACGATTCACCAGCTGCTCAACCACACCAGCGGCCTGGAGAACTTCGACCGCGAGCGCAGCTTTCAGGAGGCGGTGGAGAACGGGATCGAGCGGTACCAGAAGCCGCACACGTCGGACGCACTCCTCGCCCGCTGCTGCGGCGGACGGCTGGCGGGCGAGCCCGGCGCCGCCTTCGCGTACAACAACGCCGACTACATCGTCCTGGGCAAGATCATCGAGCGCGTCACGGGCAAGCCGTACGCGCAGGTGCTGGAAGAGCGCATCCTGCGGCCGCTGGGGATGCGCGACACGGGGATGATGCGGTACGACACCATCCTCCCCCGGCTGGCCAGCACCTACTTCTATCCGGACGATACGGGAAAGGGGATTCCCGACCTGCCGGTCTACTGGGAGAACTGGTACGCCGCGGGCGGCATGTACTCCACCGCCGCCGACCTGCGGGTCTTTGCCGACGCCCTCTTTGGCGGCGACCGGCTGCTGGGCGAGGACGCGCGGCAGAGGCTGCTGACGCCCGCCCTGGACGAGTACGGCTACGGCCTGTGGTCGTACAGCTTCGAGCGCGGCGGCCGGCGGTACCGCGTGGCCAAGCGCCCGGGGAGCATCATGGGCGTCAACACCGTGCTGTACCGCCTGCTGGACCAGGACGCCACCATCATCCTGCTGGCCAACACCAACCGCGCGGACCTGGACGAGCTCGCCCAGCGCATCGCCAACGTCCTGGTGCGGTAATACCGGACCGGGAAAAGCATTGGGTACAGAGGAACAGACAAAAGACGGAGGAACAGAGACGAACCCCGAGTTTTGTTCTGTTCCTCCGGCTGTTGTCTGTTCCTCTGTACCCCCCAGTCTTTTTCAGGGACTTTCGGTCTGGATGGGATGCGGATCGGCCTGGCGCATGCGCTGCAGGTACTGGCGGATGCGCTTGGCGTTGGCGCCCACGTCGCCGCGCCCCACGCGGCTCTTCGACCGCACGTCCACCCGCGCGATGCCCGACGCGGACGAGACGCGCACCACCACGTCGTCCTTGAAGCCCATCCACGGCGTGGTGGCCGTCGCCTCGATGCGGCCCTGGCGGCGATCCTGGTCCACCAGCTCCCACCCCATCTCGTTCACCGTCCGCACCGCCAGCGAGAACGCCGAATCCACCGGCATCGCCATCATCAGCGGCTGGATGTCGGGGTACGCCTGGCGCTGCACCTGCGCCACGGAGTCGCCCGCGTACTCCACCGGGTTGGCCGCGTCCGCGCGCAGGGGGGCGATGGCCACGAACGCGGGCGGGTTCTGCGTGTCGGTGGTGATGTCGTGGATCCCGGGATACTGCCGCGCGTCGCGCCGCCAGCTCCAGGGCAGCACGAACGCCAGCGCCCCCAGCACCAGCCCCGCCCCGGCCACCAGCTTCCACCGCCCGTGGCTCAGCAGCAGCCCGATCAGCGCCACCAGCGCCGCCACGCAGCCGAGATAGGCCGCGTACTGCATCAGCTTGAAGCTGGTGCGAAAGTGCCACCAGCCAAACCGCGTCCCCGGCCCGGTGACGAACAGCATCAGCACCGCCAGCAGCCCCAGCGCCACCCCGGCCAGCGCCAGGGGGTGCATGCGGCGGGGGACGCGCTCCACGTTCAGCTCGGCCATCAGCGTCTCTTTCTCCGGTTGCGCAGCTTCTTGAAGGCGATGGGCAGCAGGCTCAGCAGCCCCAGCAGCCCCAGGGCGATGAGGGTGCCCCGCCCCACCAGGTCGCCCGCGGACTCGATGCGCCCCAGCGACTCGCCCAGGTTCACGAAGACGAACGTCCCCGGCGCAATGCCGATGGCCGTCGCCACGAAGAAGGTGCGCGCGCTCACCGGGGTGAACGCGGGCACCAGGTTCATCAGCCAGAACGGAAACACGGGGACCAGTCTGACGAACAGGATGTAGTTGAACGCGTCGCGCTCGAACCCGCGCGCCAGCCGCTGCAGCCGCGGCCCCATCCGCCGCCGCGCCGCCTCGGCGAACAGGTAGCGCGCGGCCAGGAACGCCAGCGTGGCCCCCACCGACGCCGCCAGCACCACCGCCGCCGTCCCCACCCAGCGTCCGAAGAGCAGCCCCATGGCCAGCGTAAGCAGCACGCCGGCGGGAAAGCTGATGGCCGTGGCCGCCGTGTAGACCAGGATGCACCCGATCAGCATGGCCGCGTAGTGGCGGCGGGTGAAGGCCAGCAGCTCCTCGCGGTGCGCCTTGAGCGTCTCGAAGTCAATCCGCCCGCCCTGCGAGGCGAACAGGGCGAACGCGCCCACGATCGCCGCCCCCAGCGCCACCTTCTTCCAGTTCACGCGGCGGCGGCGGGGTGCGGCGCGCGGACCGTCCGCGCCGGTGTCCATCTCCCCCACCCCCGCCGCGGCGCCGGTCATGACGCCGGCCCGCGCGACAGGTCGACGGCGGGCCGCGGCTCCGGCGCGCCGGGCTGCACGGAATCCGCCTGCAGCAGCTCGAACATCCGCGCCCCCAGCGTCGACAGCTCGCGCACGCTGGCGGCCACGCTCTCCAGCGAGGCCAGCTGCTGCTGCGTGGCCGCCGCCGTCTCTTCCGCCGCGGCGGCGTTCTGCTCGCTGATCTCCGTCGCGCGGGTCACGGCGTCGCCGATCATCTCGTTCTGCGCCTGGGCGTCGTCCATCAGCGCGGCCACGCCGGCGATCTCTTCGCGCAGCTGCGCCACCTGGGTAATGCTCTCGCGCAGCGCCACCGCCGCACGGTCCGCGCCGCCCGCGCCTTCGCTGATGTCGCCGCGCGCCCCGGCAATGGCCTCGGCCACCCGCGCGATCTCCGCCCGCACCTGCTCCACCAGGTGGCCGATGCGATCCGCGCTGGCCGCGCTGTTCTCCGCCAGCTTGCGCACCTCGTCGGCCACCACGGCGAAGCCGCGGCCGTACTCGCCGGCGCGGGCGGCCTCGATGGCGGCGTTCAGCGCGAGCAGGTTGGTCTGCTCCGCCACCTCGCGGATGGTGTCGCTGATGGAGCCGATCTCGCCGCTCCGCTCCCGGAGCGACGCCACCTCGTCCGCCACCGTCCCCAGCCGCGCGGCCCCCTCCTTGACCCGCGCCACCAGCATCTCCACGTCGGCGCCCGCGCCCCGCGAGCGCTGCAGCGTCTCTCCCCCGAAGCGGTCGGCGCTGGCCAGGCGCCGGGCGATCTCCACGCTGGCGTCGCGCAGCAGGGTGATGGACTCGGCCACGCTGCGGTAGTCCTCCGTCTGCCGCATGGACCCCTCGCTCACCTCCTGCACCGCCATCGTCACGCTCTCGCCGGTGATGCGCAGCTCCGCGGCCACGGTGTCCACCTCCCGCGCCAGCGCCGTGAGCTCCTCGGCGCTGATGCGCACGCGGTCGTCCACGCGGCGCAGGTGCAGCGCCATCCCCAGCTGCCGCTGCAGGCGCGCCAGGTAGTCGCGGTGCCCGTCCTCGAACGGCTCGCCCCCCGCGCGCTCCAGCCAGAGCACGGCCTCGACGGAATCTCCATACAGGAGCGGGTAGACGATGCGGTGCGGCGGCAGCTCCGCGTCCTCGCCGTTCAGCACCCGTTCGATGGCCCGCGGGTCGCCGGCCCCCCCGTCGCCGCCCATCTGCACCGGCAGGCCGGCGTCGTCCAGCGCCCAGACGCTGGCGGCGCTCAGGTCGAAGTCGGCGTGCAGCGCGTCCACCGCCTGGCGGCTCACCTGGTCCACGCTCCCGGCCTGCAGCAGCGCGAGCGAGATCTCCTGCGCGCGCCGGTCCAGCCGCCCCGTGTCGAACAGGTTGTAGCGCACGATGGCGTAGGCGAACGCCAGCGGCATCAGCACCCAGAACAGCGCGTAGACCGGCAGCCCCGGCAGCACCTCCGTCCTCAATCCACCGAGTCCGGGGATCGCCGCCAGCCAGCCGGGCCCCATCCCCAGCGCGATCCCCGCCGCCGCCCACGCCAGCTGCGTCCGCAGCCGCGGCGAGCGCGTCCCCATCACCCCCCACGCGACCAGCGCGATGGCGCCGGCGAACGCGACGAAGTCCATCACGTCGTCGCGAATCACGCCGTCCAGCAGCGCCGGGACCTCGTCCGCGCCCGCCAGCGCGCCCAGCACGCTGGCCAGCCACAGGACGAGCATCACCCCGTAGAACGCCGCGAATCCGCCCAGCCACGCCGCCACCCGGCGGGGAAAGGCCAGCGCGGCCGCAAAGTGCAGCAGCGACGGCGCATGCAGGAATGCGCCCAGGGCAAAGATGGCGTAGCCGGGGGTGGGCCCCGGCTCCCCGCCCGTGACCAGCGAGGCGGGAAGGTACAGCGCCCAGGAGCAGGCGTGGATGAGGAACGCGGGGCCGGCGGGGACGCGGCTGGCGCGGCCGTACGCCCACCACCCCACCATCAGGAACACGTAGCCGATGGCGCCGTACACCGCCGCCCCCAGCCCCCGCTGCGCGTCGGCCGCGGTGGCGACGGCGTAGACGGAGATGAAGACCAGCGCCAGGACGGTGATCCCGGCCAGCCCCTTCGCGGCGGTGTTGAAGAAGGCTTTCATCGGCGGCGTCGGCGTGGAAGGCGGCGCGACGTAATGTTAGGAGCGAGGGAAAGAGTACGAAAGTACGAGAGTTCGAAAGTACGGGTGGATGAAGGCGCCCGGATGCTACTCCGCGCGGACGTCCAGGCCCAGCGCCTCGGCGATGGTGATGGTCTGGTCGATGGTGATGATGGCGCCGCGAAGCTGCACGTTCTCCGGCTCCAGCGCGCTCAGGTCGCTGCCGCGCAGGTCGCATCCCCGCAGGTCCGCGCCGTGCAGCGACGCGCCGCCCAGGTCCGCGTCGCGCACCGTCGCGCCCTGCAGGCGAACGCCCGTCAGGTCCGCCTCGCGCAGCCGCACGCCGCGGAACGACGCGTTGCGCAGGTCGGCGCCCGGCATCCCCACGAACGACCAGTTGCCGCCCTCCACCTTGAGCACGTCGCAGGTGCAGCGGTCGAACATGCTGCCCAGGAACTTGCATTCCGTGAAGGTGGTGTTGTAGAACGTGCAGCCGGCAAAGGTGCAGTTGACGAACGCCGCGTCCTTGTGGGTGGAGACGTTGAACTTCGCGCGGCGAAAGGTGCATTCGGTAAAGACGGCGCCGGTGTTCTCCACCTCGGTAAGGTCCAGGTCCACGAACAGCACGCCCGTGTGGCTCTGGCCGGAGATGTCCTGGCCATACCAGTCCGCGCCGGACACCGTCGAGGTGGTCGCGGGTGCCTTTGCCCCGTGCTTTCGCTCCGCCACGTGCGTTTTTTCGGTTGATGGGGATGATTCCGCGGATCGTTCCGCCAGGGGAATCTACGACTCTGACCGCCAGCTCGGAAAAGGGGAGGATGGGATGACGACGGACAGCAGCGAGCGGCACCACCGCGCCGCGGAGGCGGAGCGCGGCCCCGTGGCCGTGGCCATCGTGACGGTGAGCGATTCGCGGACGGAGGAGACGGACACCAACGGCATCTGGCTGCGCGGCGCCATCGAGGCCGCGGGGCACCACGTGGGCGGCTACCGCGTGATCCGCGACGAGCCGGAGCAGGTGGAGGCGGCGCTGCACGCGATGGCGTTCGGCGCGGCGCGGGTGATCGTGTTCAACGGCGGCACCGGCATCGCCCCGCGCGACACCACCTACGACGTGCTGGTGCGCCACCTGGAAAAGCCGATCCCCGGTTTCGGCGAGCTGTTCCGCATGCTCAGCTGGGAGCAGGTGGGCGCCGCCGCCATGCTCTCCCGCGCCACGGCGGGCACCTATCGGGGCCGCATCGTCTTTTCCCTCCCCGGCTCCCCCGCCGCCGTGCGCCTTGCCTGGGAGCGCCTGATCGAGCCCGAGCTCAAGCACATGGCCTGGCTCGTCGCCCCCGAGCCCCCGCCGGAGCACGCGCCGCAGACGCCACGGTAGGGGGAAGCGGATAAAGATGGGCACACCCCCGCGGTGTGTCATTCTGAGGCCCGGCCACGCCCGGCCAGCCGATCGCGCCGCGGGTTGCAGGGCCGAAGAATCTGGCGTGGGCCACCTGGAGGGCGGACGCGGCAGCCCCGCACCGGCACCGCGGCCACGATGGAGCCGGACGGAATCCGAGACGCCGCGGCAGGTGGAACGCATCGAGGTGTGCCCCCGCACCACGGGATAAATCCCGCGGCTAAGACGGCCATAAGCCCCGTCTTTGCTCGTTCCTCGCAAAACGGGGCTTCACCTGCTCGCGTCCGGAAGGGCCTACGCGTCTCGCGCGGATCGTGACGAGCCGCACCGGGCCATCCGCGTTTCCGAATGATGGCCATGGGCCTCGGCCCCGGACGCCCCGAGCGGTTGAAGCCCCGCCGGGCGAGCTCCGCGAGCCCAGGGCGGGGCTTATGGCATTTCTAGCCGCGGGCTTTAGCCCGTGGCGTCCCCTCCCCGCCGCCGCATCGAACCCCGCCACCGACGCCATCGAATTCTCCCCCTCTCCGCCGGGGTTTGCCGGAGCGGGGGCCGGGGGGTGGGGGACCACCGCTCGTCCCACCCTTTTCGCCGCTCGTCACCCGCTAATCCACCGCTAACCCAATACGTTCAAACACCGCCGTAACCGGCGGCATCTTACCACGCGTCCGGAGTGAACGGTGCTCATCCGTCCGCTCCGGGCGCGCGGCGTTCTCCGCGCCGCGCCCCGGGCCCTCCAATGTGGAGCATCGTCGACATATGCGCAGTGCACTCGCCCTTGCGGCCGCACTCGCCCTGGCCGCGCCCGCGGCCGCGCAGCAGGCCGCCGCGCCCGACGCCGGCGCGTCCACCGGCACCGGCGGCCGCCGGCTGGCCCAGGCCGCCCGCACCACCCAGGCCCCGCAGATCGACGGCGTGCTGAACGACGCCGCGTGGCAGCAGGCGCAGCCGCTCAGCGGCTTCGTGCAGCGCGCCCCCAACCCCGGCGCGCCCTCCACCCTCCCCACCGAGGCGCGCATCCTGTACGACGACGGCGCGCTGTACGTGGCCGTGCGCATGCACGACCCGTCGCCCGACTCGCTGCAGATGCCGCTGGGCCGCCGCGACCTGGCCGGCATCGCGTCGGAGTGGGCGCACGTGATGCTGGACAGCTACAACGACAAGCGCACCGCCTTCCGCTTTTCCGTGAACCCGCGCGGCGTGCAGAAGGACGCATTCCACAGCAACGACACCAACGAGGACCTGGGATGGGACGCCGTGTGGGAGTCGGCGGCCCGGGTGGACAGCGCCGGCTGGACGGCGGAGTACCGCATCCCCCTCTCCCAGCTGCGCTACAGCGGCACCGAGGGCGAGCAGACGTGGGGGATCCAGGTGAGCCGCGAGATCGCCCGCCGCAGCGAGGTGGCCGACTGGAGCCAGATCCACCCCGACCGCAACGGCTTCGTCTCGCAGTTCGGCGAGGTGGCGGGGATCCGGGGCATCCGCAGCGCACGGCGGCTGGAGGTGCTTCCCTACTCCGTCGCCCGCGTCACCCGCGAGCCGGGATCGAGCGACGACCCGTTCTGGGACGAGAACGCATCCTTTGGCTCCGTGGGCGCGGACGTGAAGTACGGGCTGACCTCCGACCTCACGCTCACCGCCACCATCAACCCCGACTTCGGGCAGGTGGAGGCCGATCCCTCGCAGGTGAACCTGACCGCGTTCGAGACCTTTTTTCAGGAGCGGCGGCCCTTCTTTACCGAGGGGTCCGACATCTTCCGCTTCGACGTCGGCTTTCGCTACGGCGTGCGCGGCGGGCAGTTCGGCAACGACCAGCCGTTCTACTCGCGCCGCCTGGGCCGCACGCCGCAGGGCAGCGCCCCCGACGACGCGCAGTTCGCCGCCGCCCCCGAGGCGACCACCATTCTGGGCGCCGCCAAGCTCTCCGGAAAGACGCGCAGCGGCTGGTCCATCGGCCTGCTGGACGCCGTCACCGCCCGCGAGGACGTGCGCTACGTCACGACCGACGGGCGCGGCGAGACGGCGGTTGAGCCGATGACCAACTACGCCGTCGGTCGGGTGATCAAGGACTTCGAGGGAGGGAACAGCGCCGTCGGCGGCATCTTTACCGCCACGCACCGCGACCTGGACGGGGCCGAAGAGTTGAACTGGATGCCGGGGCAGTCGTACCTGGCCGGGCTCGACGGGCGGCACCGCTTCGGCGGCAACAACTACGAGGTGAGGGGCGCGGTGGTGGGCACCCACGTGCGCGGCAGCACCGACGCCATCACCGCCATCCAGACCCGCGCCGGCCACTACTTTCAGCGCCCCGACGCCGGCCACCTGGAGCTGGACCCCGACGCCACCACGCTCAGCGGGTGGATGGGGCGCGCGTCCATCGAAAAGATCGGCGGCGGGCACTGGCGGGCGGGGGCGTACACGCACGCGCGGTCACCGGGGCTGGAG
>DASQBH010000987.1:0-5719 GCA_035635315.1 Longimicrobium sp. | reverse complement strand
CGCGCGCGGCGCGGTGCAGGCGTACGAGGGCGCCGAGGTGCTGGGCCGGCTGGACGCGGACGCCACCCGGCGGCTGCAGAAGCTGGCGGCCAGCCGCGGCTGCACGATGTACATGGTGCTGCTCGCCGCCTTTACGGCCACGCTGCGGCGGCTGACCGGCGAGCAGGAGACGATCGTCGCCGTCCCGGCCGGGGGGCAGGCGTTCGGCGGCGCGGCGCGGATGGTGGGCAATTGCCTCACCCTCCTGCCGATCCGCGCCGCGGGGGGCGAGGACCCGGCCTTCGCCGAGTACCTGGGCACGGTGAAGCACGAGCTGCTGGAGGCGTTCGACCACGAGCGCGTCTCCTTCACGGCGGTGCTCAACGGCCTCACGCCGGTGCCGGACCCCAGCCGCTGGCCGATCTTCAACGTCGACCAGAACCTTCCGCTGCCGCGGGTGCCGGGGCTGGACATCGCCTTTCACCCCATGCCGCGCACCCACTGCAACTTCGACCTCGGGCTGAACGTGGTGCCCGTGGGCGACGAGCTGCAGCTGGCCATCGAGTACAAGACCGGCCTGTTCGAGGCGGAGACGGTCGCGCTGGTGATGCGCTACCTGGAGTCGCTGCTGCGCGACGCGGCGGCGCACCCCGGGCACCGCATCTCCGAGCTCGCCCTCGTCGACGGTGGCCAGCCCGCTGACGCGCCCCCCGCGGACGCGGAGGGACGCGTGGTGCGGGACGGACGCGGCGAGCCGGTCCCCCCGCTGGCGGTGGGCGAGGTGTACGCGCCCGCGGCCTCCGCGAACGGGAACGCGGCGTCCGGCGCCGTGCTCCACCCCACCGGCCTTGCCGGGCGGTGGCGGCGGGACGGCCGGCTGGAGCTGGTGGGCGAAGACGCGGCGGCGGAGGGCGGTGCGCCGTACGTGGCGCCGCGGACGCCGGTGGAGGAGCGCCTGGCCGCCATCTGGGCGCAGATCCTGGCCGCGCCGCGGGTGGGCGTGCACGACAGCTTCTTCGCGCTGGGCGGGCACTCGCTGCTGGCCACGCAGGTGGTGTCGCGCATCCGCGCCGCGTTCGGGGTGGAGATCCCCATCCGCAGCATTCTCGAGGCGCCCACGGTGGAGCTGCTGGCCGCGCGCATCGAGGACGCCCAGCGCAACGGCGACGCGCCGGTCGGGCTGGCGCTGGAGCGCGCGCCGCGCGAGGGGGACGCGCCGCTGTCGTACTCGCAGCAGCGGATGTGGCTGGCGGTGCAGCTGGACCCGGCCAGCCCGGCGTGGAACATCCCCACCATGCTGCGCGTGCAGGGAACGGTGGACGGCGACGCCCTGGCCCGCACCCTCACGGAGGTCGTCCGCCGCCACGAGGCGCTGCGAACCACCTTTCACCTGGCCGAGGGCACGCCGGTGCAGCGGGTGTCGCCCGCCGCGCCGGTCGCGCTGCCGACCATCGACCTGCGGGATCGCGCCCAGGCGGATGCGGAGCAGGAGCTGCTGCGCCTGGCGCGGGTGGAGGCGCAGACGCCGTTCGACCTGACGGGCGACCCCCTGCTGCGCGCCACCTGGGTGCGGCTGGGAGAGGCGGACCACGCGCTGCTGGTCACCATGCACCACATCGCGTCGGACGGCTGGTCGGCCGGGGTGCTGCTGGAGGAGCTCAAGGCGCTGTACCCCAGCTACCTGGCGGGGCGGCCGTCGCCGCTGCCGGAGCTGGAGATCCAGTACCGCGACTTCGCCGTGTCGCAGCAGGGCTGGCTGGCGGGCGAGGGGCTGGCGGGGCAGCGCGAGTACTGGAAGCGCACCCTGTCCGGCGCGGGGCCGCTCACCCGGCTCCCGGTCGACCGTCCGCGGACGGGGGACGGCCCGGCCCCCGGCGCCTCCCGCTCGTTCGAGATCGATTCGGCGGCGTACGCGGGGCTGCGGGCGATGGTGGAGCAGGAGCAGGCGACGGTGTTCATCGCCCTCCTGGCCACCTTCACGGCGCTGCTGCACCGGGTCACGGACGAGCGCGACATCACCGTCGGCACCGACGTCGCCAACCGCACCCACGCCGAGACGGAGGCGCTGATCGGCTTCTTCGTCAACGTGCTGGCGCTGCGCACCCGCATCGGCGAGGGGCTCACCTTCCGCGGGCTGCTGCGGGCGGTGCGCGAGACGGCGCTGGACGCGTACGCCAACCAGGACCTGCCGTACGAGATCGTCCTGCGCGAGGTGGGCGCCGGACGGAGCTCCCTGTTCAACGTCTTCTTCGTCACCGAGAACGCCGGCGACGACGGGATCGCGCTGCCGGGTGCCACGGCCCGCCCCTTCGGGCTCGACACCGGCACCGCCATCCGCGACCTCACGCTGTACGTGGTCGAGCGGCCCGACCACGTGCTCTGCTCGTGGAACTACCCCGCCCAGATCTTCGACCCGTCCACGGTCGACGGCCTGTCGGCCCGCTTCATCCGCCTGCTGCAGGCGGGTCTGGCGAACCCCGACGTGGCCCTCGACGAGATCGACCTGCGCCTGGAGCACGAACGTCAGGCGGCCACCTCTTCTCGCGAGCGCCAGCGGCAGTCGCTCCTCGCGCGCAAAGCTTCTTCCTCCACCGCAGTCACGATCGCATGACGTCTCAAGCCACGACCGACACCCTGGCCGTGCCCGCGATGGCGCCGGCCCCCACTCTCGCCTACCGGCTTTCGCCCCAGCAGAAGCGCCGCTGGACGCACGGGCCCCGCGCGGCGGCCGTGCAGGCCGCGCTGCGGATCCCCTCCGGCACGGACGCCGGGGAGGTGCGCGCCGCGCTGGACGCCATCGTGGCCCGGCACGAAGCGCTGCGCACCACCTTCATGGGGCGCGCCGGCCTCAAGGTGCCGCTGCAGGTGATCCACGACGCCGGCGCCGCCGGATGGAGCGAGTGGGCCCTCCCTGCGTCCGGCGACGCGGAGGCCGAGCGGCGCGCGATCGACGAGGCGCTCGCCCAGCAGCGCGGCCGCGAGCTGGACCCGGCGTCGGGTCCGCTCGTCCACGCGGTGCTGCTCACCCGCGACGGGGCGCCGCACCTGCTGCTGCTGCGCGTCGCCGCGCTCTGCGCCGACCCGGCCAGCCTGGCCAACGTGGCGGGCGAGCTGGCGGCCCTGCTGCGCGGCGACGCCGATGCCCTGCCGGCGGAAGACGACCTCGTCCAGTACCTCCAGTTCTCCGACTGGCAGCACGAGCTGGCGGAGGGCGAAGAGGCCGAAGAGGCGGCGAAGCACTGGGCGAAGCACCCCTGGAGCACCCAGCCGGCGCTACAGCTCCCCTTCGTGGGCGCCGGCGCGGGCGGGGACGCATCCGGATCCGCCGCCGTCGAGATCGGCGAGGCGCTGGTTGCCCGCGTCGACGCGCTGGCGTCGGAGCAGGGGGCCACGGCGGAGCAGGTGCTGCTGGCGGGGTGGAAGGCGCTGCTCTGGAGGCTGGCGCGCCAGCCGGACGTGGTGGTGGCCACCGTCTCCGACGGCCGCCCCTTCGACGAGATGCGCTCGGCCGTGGGACTCTACGCCGGCGCGCTTCCCACCCACGCGCGCATTGAGCCCACGTTCCGCTTCAGCGACGTGCTGCGCCGCACGCGCAAGGCCGTCGAAGAGTCGCGCCAGTGGCAGGACGCCTTCGCGGGGGTGCTGGAGAGCGGCGACCGTCCGCTCCCCGACGCCGCCTTCGAGTACGTCGAGTGGCCGTCGGCGGGCGAGGTCTCGCTCCACGCGCTGGTGTCCGCGGACGACTCCGCGGCCGTGCGCCTGTCCTGCGTCCGCGACGGCGCGCGCCTGCGCGCCGAGGTGCGCTACGACGCCGGCCGCGTGAGCGCCCAGGCGGCGCGGCAGCTGGCGGAGCAGTACGCGGCCGCGCTGGCCAGCGCCGTCGCCGACCCCGCCCGCACGGTGGAGGAGCTGGATCTGCTCACCGCGGGCGACCGCGAGCGCATCGCCGCCTTCAACGCGACGGACGCCGCGCCGGCGGAAGGGTGCGTCCACGAGTGGATCGCGGACGTCGCCGCCCGCAACCCGGGC
The DNA here is from genome assembly GCA_035635315.1 of Longimicrobium sp. Classification (GTDB taxonomy): domain Bacteria; phylum Gemmatimonadota; class Gemmatimonadetes; order Longimicrobiales; family Longimicrobiaceae; genus Longimicrobium. The sequence goes on along the minus strand of DASQBH010000987.1, from coordinate 1,711 downwards.
GCGCCCGCCGTCCGCTTCGAGGACCAGACCCTCACCTTCGGCCAGCTGGACGCGCGCGCCAACGGTCTGGCCCGCCGGCTCCGGGCGCTGGGCGTGGGGCCCGACGTCCCCGTGGGCGTGCTGCTGGAGCGCTCGGCGGACTCCATCGTCGCCATCCTGGGGGTGATGAAGGCGGGCGGCGCCTACCTGCCGCTGGAGCCCAACCAGCCCCCGGCGCGGCTGCAGCGCCTGCTGGAGCAGGCCGGGTCCCGCGTCGTCGTGACGATCGACGCGCTGCGGGAGCGGGTGGCGGGGGCGGGGGTGGAGGCGGTCTCGGTGGATGCGGAGACCCCGTCCGACGCGAACGAGCCGGCCGGGCGCGCGGTGTCCCCGGGCAACCTGGCGTACGTCCTCTTCACCTCCGGCTCCACGGGCGAGCCCAAGGCCGTGGCGGTGGAGCACCGGCAGCTCGCCGGCTACGTGCGCGGCATCACCCGCCAGCTGGAGCCGGTGGAGGGCGCCAGCTTCGCCATGGTGTCGACCTTCGCGGCCGACCTGGGCCACACGGTGCTCTTTCCGGCGCTCTGCGCGGGCGGGTGCCTGCACGTCATCTCGCCGGAGCGGGTGCTGGACGCGGACGCCTTCCGGGCGTACGCCGGGCAGCACGGCATCGACTACCTGAAGATCGTCCCCTCCCACCTCTCCGCCCTGCTGGCCGGCGACGACGCGGCGGGCGTCCTTCCCCGGCGCGCGCTGGTGCTGGGCGGCGAGGCCTCGTCGTGGGAGCTGACGGACCGCATCCGGGCGCTGGCGTCGGGGCTGCGCATCATCAACCACTACGGGCCGACGGAGAGCACCGTCGGCGTGCTGACGCACGAGGTGCCGGCGGATGCGGCGCGCCCGACGCACCGGGTGCCGCTGGGCCGGCCGCTGCCCAACGCCCGCGTGTACCTGCTGGACGCCGCGCTGCGCCCCGTCCCCGCCTTCGGGATCGGCGAGATCTACGTGGGTGGACAGAGCCTGTCGCGCGGCTACCTGGGGCGCCCGGCGATGACGGCGGAGCGCTTCATCCCCGATCCCACCGGCACGCAGGACCCCGGCGCCCGCCTCTATCGCACGGGCGACCTGGGCCGCTTTCACGCGGACGGGACGCTGGAGTTCCTGGGCCGCGCCGACCACCAGGTCAAGATCCGCGGCTTCCGGGTGGAGCTGGGGGAGATCGAGTCCATCCTCCGCACCCATCCGGGCGTGCGCGAGGCGGCGGTGACGCTGCGCGAGGGAAGCGCGGGCGAGCACCGGCTGGTGGCGTACCTGGTCGCCGCCGGCGCCGACGCACCCCCGGCCGAGGAGCTGCGCCGCTTTGCGCAGGAGCAGCTCCCCGAGCACATGGTGCCCGCGCACCTGGTCTGGCTCCCCGGCCTGCCGCTGACCGCCAACGGCAAGGTGGACCGCGCCGCGCTGCCGGAGCCGGACGAGCGCAGCGCGCCGGGCCGCCCGCCCTTCGTTCCCCCGCGCTCGCTGGGCGAGGAGCTGCTGGCCAGCCTGTGGTGCGACGTGCTGGGCGTGGCCCGGGTGGGCGTGCACGACAACTTCTTCACCCTGGGCGGCGACTCGCTGCTGGGCACCCAGCTGGTGTCGCGCATCCGCAAGACCTTCGACGTGGAGCTCCCCGTGCGCGCCCTGTTCGACGCGCCCACGGTGGGGCAGCTGGCGGCCGCCCTGGAGCGCTTTC
>DASQBH010000986.1:0-2681 GCA_035635315.1 Longimicrobium sp. | reverse complement strand
GCGGGATCGAATTCTCCCCTCTCCGTGAGGAACGAACGGGGAGGGGCCGGGGGAGGGGCACCCCGCGGGCGCCAGTTCGACGCCTGCTGCAGCGCGATTGAATTCTCCCTTCCCCATGCAGTTTATGGGGGAAGGGTCGGGGATGGGGGGCGGCTTCGGGTGCCAGCGTGATGTCTGTCGCCGAGCCTGCCTCCGGTCGGCAACCCCAACCTCCCCCCGGCAGTTTTGGGGGAGGTGGGCGAGGTTCAGGAGCCCGGAGGGGGCGGACGCGGATGCCTCGGAGCCGCCCCGCCCCTTGCCATTCCCTCTTCCCCGGTCCCTATTCCCTTTCTTCGCACGCACTTTGCCGTGCAGCAGATGCTTGCTCTCGCGATACACCCGCGGGACGCACCGGACACACCAGGGGCAACACCGCTGTGGCGCAGGGCAAGGTAGAACTGGCGGACACGCCGGCCGCGTATGACCGGGAGCTGGAGCGCATCGAGATCGAGCTTCTGCTGGAAGGGGTGTACCGGCACTACGGCTTCGACTTTCGCAGCTATGCGTACTCCTCGCTCAAGCGCCGCATCTGGAAGCGCATCGAGCAGGAGGGGCTGGACAGCGTGAGCCGGCTGCAGGACCGCGTGCTGCACGACGCCAACACCATGGAAAGGCTGCTGCTGGACCTTTCCATCAACGTCACCGCCATGTACCGCGACCCCGGCTTCTACGCCGCGTTCCGGGAAAAGGTGGTGCCGCTGCTGCGCACGTACCCGTTCATCCGGGTGTGGCACGCCGGGTGCTCCACCGGCGAGGAGGTGTACTCCATGGCCATCCTGCTGGAAGAGGAGGGGCTGTACGAACGGGCTCGCATCTACGCCACCGACATCAACGAGATGGTGCTGCAGCGCGCGCGGGCCGGCATCTTTCCGCTGGACAAGATGCAGGAGTACACGCAGAACTACGTGCGCGCGGGCGGCACGCGCTCCTTCAGCGAGTACTACACGGCCATGTACGACGGCGCGCTGTTCGACAGCGCGCTCACCCGCAACGTGGTCTTTTCGCAGCACAACCTGGTCACCGACGGCTCGTTCGCCGAGTTCAACGTGATCGTGTGCCGCAACGTGATGATCTACTTCGACCGCAAGCTGCAGAACCGCGTGCACCGCCTGTTCTACGACAGCCTGGGGCGCTTCGGCATCCTGGCGCTGGGGAACAAGGAGACGCTGCGCTTTACCGAGTACGAGGACAAGTACGAGGTGCTCGACCCGCGCGAAAAGATCTTCAGGAGGCTGGCGTGAGCGAGCGCCAGGAGACCGCCCCCGGCTACCGGGTGGTGGTGGTGGGCGCCTCCGCGGGCGGCCTGCACGCGCTGCGCACCATCGTCGCGGGGCTTCCCGACGACTTCGAGATCCCCGTGGTCGTCGTCCAGCACCGCGCCAAGGAGTCGGAGCTGCTGTGCGAGCTGCTGCAGGAGTGCTCCGGCCTTCCCGTGTCCGAGGTGAACGACAAGCAGCAGATCGGCCCCGGGGTGTGGGTGGGCCCGCCCGACTACCACCTCCTTTTTGAAGGCGACGGGTTCTTTTCCCTGAGCACCGACGACCCGGTGCGCTACAGCCGCCCCTCCATCGACGTGATGTTCGAGTCCGCCGCCGACGTGTACGGCATGGACGTGATCGGCGTGGTCCTTACCGGCGCCAACGCCGACGGCGCGCGCGGCCTGCGCCGCATCGTGGACGGGGGCGGGCACGCCGTGGTGCAGGACCCCGAGACGGCCGAGGTGCGGGTGATGCCGCGCTCCGCCGCCAGGGCCGTCCCCGAGGCGTGCGTGCTGCCGCTGGAAGAGATCCCGGCGCACCTGGCGGCCATCCGCGGCCGGCGCATTCCCGGCTGCCGCGTGGTGTCCGCATGACGGCGCAGACCGCGGGGCCCGCCGCCGCGACGCCGCCGGGGCGCGCCCGCATCCTGATGGTGGACGACCGGCCCGAGAACCTGATGGCGCTGGAAGCCATCCTGGAGCCGCTGGGCCACGAGCTGGTGCGCGCCAACTCCGGCGAGGAGGCGCTGCGCCAGGTGCTGCTGCACGACTTTGCCGTCATCCTGCTGGACGTGCAGATGCCGGGGATGAACGGCTTCGAGACGGCGCAGCTCATCAAGAGCCGCGAGCGCAGCAAGCTTACGCCCATCATCTTCCTCACGGCCATCAGCAAGGACGAGCAGTTCGTGTACGCGGGGTACGAGGTGGGGGCGGTGGACTACATGTTCAAGCCCTTCAACCCCGACGTGCTGCGCAGCAAGGTGGCCGTCTTCGTTGACCTCTACCTCAAGACGGAGCAGCTCAAGGAGCAGGAGGCCCGGCTGCGCGAGAGCGAGGTGCGCGCGCTGGAGCTGCAGCACCGCGCCCAGCTCTCCGAGAGCGAGGCGCGCATGGCCGAGATCGTGGGCTCGGCGCTGGAGGCCATCATCACCTTTGGCGACGACCGAAAGATCTCGCTCTTCAACGCGGCGGCGGAGCGGACGTTCGGCGTTCCCTCCGAGCGGGCCATGGGGCGGCCGGTGGACGACCTGTTCGCCCCCGAGTTCCGGGGCCGGGCGCTGGAGCAGATGTGCACGGCGGCGGCGGAGCGGGCCGTCTCGGTGCTGGAGGGAAAGGGGATCGGCGAGCCCGACGTGCCCCCGCGCGAGCATTCGCTGCTGGGCCT
>DASQBH010000985.1:0-5807 GCA_035635315.1 Longimicrobium sp. | reverse complement strand
GCCCTTCGCCTGCACGCGCACCAGCACTCGTGTTTCCATTGTGGGATGCCGTCTCTGTGGGGGGTAGATCGCAAGAGCGGGGGATGATGCGGATCGGCGGATCGATCAGTCCTCGTCTCCGGTGAGCGCGTCGTCCACCAGCCGCTGAAGCTGATCGCAGCACGTCTCGAACTCGATCGTGATCCTGTCCTGCCTGGTTCCGGAGATCACGACGGTGGGCGCTTTCCCGTGCTCGGGGCAGGTGATCCCCTCCAGCGTGGAACGATACTCGTCCGCCACCTCTTCCATCAACGAGCGCGTCAGGGCGTCGGCCTGTGCGGCGGTGTCGATGCGTACCTGGATCATGGTCCTTGCTCCCCGAGCGGCCCGGAAAATAGATCTTCCGGAAAGTCGCGCGCCCGCCGCCGGTGCGCCAGAGTCCGGATGACGATGGTGGCGGTTCGCTTGATCATGACGGTGGGCGCCGCGTCTGTCATTCCGAAGGAGGCGCCGCGTGATCCCGTCCGCCGCCACTAAACCATGGCGCCGACTGAGGAATCTACTTGCTGATGCTCGTGGCTCGTTCAGCGCACGACATCCACGGACGGGTTGCCGGGATGCACGGAGCGTTCGTGCAGACCGGGGCTCGTCGACCGGTTACGAGCGGGTCGAGAGTAGATTCCTCAGTCGGCGCCAGGGTGTGGAGTGGAGGACGGGGCCATGCGGCGCCTCCTTCGGAATGACAGATGGGGGGCGCCGGTCCGGGGATCCGGATCCAGCGGGCCTGGACGGCTACTCGTCCGGGGCGGCGGTGGGGAGGACGAGGGTGAAGGTGGTGCCGGCGCCTTCGGCGGTGTCGACGCGCACCTCGCCGCCGTGGGCTTCGGCGATGCCCTTGACGATGGAAAGGCCCAGGCCCACGCCGCGCCGGTCCTTGCGGTTGGCCTGCCAGAAGCGGTCGAACAGCCGCGGCACCTGGTCCGGCGCGATCCCCGGCCCCGTGTCGGCGACGGTGATGCAGGCGCGGCCGTCCGCGGCGTGCACGGAGACGGTGACACGGCCGCCTTCGGGCGTAAACTTGAGCGCGTTGCCGATCAGGTTGCCCAGCGCCTGCACCACGCGGTCGCGGTCGGCGAACACCGTGGCGTCGCGGTCCACCTCGCCGCGGACCAGCTCGATCCCGCGCTCCGAGGCGGCCATGGCGGCCTGCTCCAGCGCCTCGTGCACGAGGGACGAGGCGGAGTGCGGCTCGCGCTCCAGCGACAGCCGCCCGCTCTCGATGTGGGCGATGTCCAGCAGGTCCTGGATGAGCCGGTTGGCCCGCTCGGCCGCGCGCTTGATGACCGCCGCCTGCGTACGCTCCACCTTCATCTCCTCCGGAAGCAGGTCCGTGAGGAACGACGAGCTCATGAAGATGGAGTGGATGGGGTTGCGCAGGTCGTGCGACACCACGGCCAGCATGTCGTCGCGGGCGCGGCTGGCGTTGCGGGCGCTGTCGTAGAGCCGCGCGTTCTCCACCGCCAGCGCCGCCCGCAGCGCCAGCTCCTCCGCCAGCTCCAGGTCTGCCTGGTCGTAGACGGGGCTGAGCTGGGTGCGGACCAGGGAGAGCGTGCCCAGCACCTCGCCGCGCGACCGCAGCGGCGCCACGATGAGCGAGCGGGGCGCCATCTGCCGCACCAGCTCGGCGTGCTCGGGCCCGCGGTCCAGCGTGTCGATCCACTCGTCGGTCAGGTCGCTCAGCAGCAGCGAGCGGCCGCTCGTCATCACCTGCGACTGCGGGCCCCGGTCGCCCAGGCGCGGCGGGTACTGGCGCGCCTGCTCGAACAGCGCCTGCACCCGCTCGTCCACGTGGCTGGCGGCCACGCGGCGCACCACCCCGTCTTCCACCACGTCCACCATCACCATCTCGGCCAGCGCGGGCACGGCCAGGGAGGCGATGGCCTGCAGCGTCTCGTCCACGTCCAGCGACGACGAGAGCACGCGGCCGCTTTCCGCCAGCAGGTGCAGCCCCTCCAGCGTGCGCTTCTGCTCCGTCACGTCCGTAAAGCGCACCACCGCGCCGATCACCTCCCCACCGCGGCGTACGGGCGACGAGGCGTAGGCGGCGGGGAACGACGAACCGTCGCGCCGCCAGAGCACGTCGTCCTGCACGTGGACGGACCGCCCCTCGGCCGCGGCGATGGCGATGGCGCACGCCTCGCGGGGAAAGGGCGTTCCGTCGGCGTACGAGTGGTGAAAGAGGGCGTGCGCCTCGCGGCCCACCATCTCCGCCGGCTCCCAGCCCAGCTGGTCCGCCGCGGCGCGGTTGGCGAAGAGGATGCGGCCGTCGGGGCCGATGGTGTACACGCCGTCGGTGGTGGCGTTGAGGAACTCGTCGCGCTCGCGGGCGGTGCGTTCCAGCTCGTCCACCGTGCGCCGGGCGCGGGCCAGCGCGCGCCGCAGCTCCATCTCGCGCTGGGCGCTGGCGGCCAGCTCGCGCAGCACCTCGACCTCCGCCTCGGTCCACGCGTGCGGCGCCGTGTCGATGGCGCAGAACGCGCCGACCGGGTGCCCGTCGATCACCAGCGGCACGCCCACGTACGCCGCCACGCCCAGCGTCTTTACCGTCGGCACCTGGCGGTACAGCGGATCGGCCGAGGTGTCGGGGATCACCAGCGGGTGGTCGGGGGTGGCGCTGCTGACGGTAAAGTGGCAGAACGTCCGCCCCGCCAGCTCGCGCGCGGTGGCCAGCGGCTCGCCAAAGCCGGTGGCGGCCACGTAGAAGTCGCGGTGCTCGTCCACCAGGGAAAGAAAGGTGGCGGGCACGCCCAGCAGCCGCACGGCCAGCCGGGTAAGCCGGTCGAACGGCGCCTCCGCGGCGGCGTCCAGCAGCCCGGTCTCGCGCACGGCGGCCAGCCGCGCGGGGTCGCGCACCGCGGCGTCCGGCTCCACCCGCGAGGGCGCCTGCGGGGCGTATACGGTGGATGAGGAGTCGCGGCGCGGCTCGCCCGGGGTCATCGGTACACGGCTCAGGGGGTGCGGATCGGGTTCGGCTGGCGCGGGAGAGGCAAGAACCGGGCAAACCCTGTATGCGGGTCCCGCGCGGCCTCCGGAGCGCGGCTCTCCCTCGCCGCGCACTGGGCCCGCACGGTGCCCCTCCCCCGGCCCCTCCCCGCTCGTTCCTCGCGGAGAGGGGAGAACTTCGATCCCGCTGCGAATCACATCGAACTGCGTCCGTGGTCCCCCACCCCCCGGCCCCCTCCCCCGGCAAACTGCGCCGGGAGAGGGGGAGAATTCGATCGTGCTTCGGATGGTTGCTGCCGTTCTCCCTCCCCCACGCAGTTTGTGGGGGAGGGCCGGGGAGGGGGGCGCCCGCCCCTCGCGGCCGGCACATCCGAAGCGCGGCCAACCCTGCCTCACACCCAACCTCCCCCAGCAGTTTTGGGGGAGGTGGGCCGGTGGTGCCGGCCCGGAGGGGGCGTCCGGGCTCTGCCGCCGGGAGGACCGGCTCAGGGCCGGTCCGGCCCCAGCTGCCAGATCACGGCGTGCACGGCGCCGGCCGCGCGCGTTGATGCTCCCCGTGGACGAATCCAGGCCGCCCAGCGTGGGCAGTTCCACCTTGCCGCCCTCGAGCGTCCAGATGAACGCGTGGCGGATGAAGGGGGGAGAGGCGCCGGTCTCGTACCACCCCGCGATCCGCCCGTGGTTGTCGATCTCGAAGGCGAAGCTGCGCGTGCCGCCGAACGTTCCCAGGTCCACGATTCCCGTCTCTTCGCTCCAGTAGAACGCGTGCTGCGGGCAGCCGGGGCACGACTGGCCGAAGCCCACCACCTCGCCGTGCTGGTTGATGGAGCGGGCCGTGGTGTTGAAGCCCAGCGTGCCGATGTCCGTCACGCGGCCGTCCCGCCACCACACCACGGCGTGGTCCACGAACGGGGGGACGGGCGACACGGTGCTGCTGCCCACCACGTCGTCCGCCTCGTTGATCCCCGCCGCCGCGTTGCGCGGGCCCGCCAGCGGGGGGATGGCCACCATTCCGCCCCGCTCCGTCCAGCGGAACCCCGTCTGCGGCCCGGTGAGCGACGCCGCCGTCCAGCCGACCACCACGCCGCGGTTGTTCACGTCCTCCGCCTGCCCCTGCGCCACCGGGCCCAGCTCGATCGTCTCCACCCCGCCGGGGCGCACCTTCCACACGGTGGGATGGCGCTGGTTGAACGGCTCACCGGGCTTCTGCGCCAGGCCCACCACCAGGCCGTGCTCGTTCAGCGCACGCGTTTCCGAAAGCGCGCCCCCCAGCGTGCCCAGGTCCACGGCGCCAGTACGCGGCGACCAGAACACCGCGTGGGCCGCGGTGGGGGCGTTGGGCGGCCCCATGTCGGTGCGCCCGGCGATCTCGCCGTGGTCGTTGATCTCGAACCCGAACCCGTGGTCCCACCCGAAGGTGCCCAGGTCCTGGATGCTGCGCGCGGTGGAGTGCGGAATGGACGAGAGCGCCGCGGGTGGAGCCGCGGAGGTCACGGCCGACGGGCTTTCCGCGCCGCAGCCGGCACTGCCCAGCAGCACGGCGGCGGCGGACGAGGCAAAGACGATGCGGATCATGGGGCGGCCCTCCACGCGAGAGGTGGGCGGCCGGGCGGCGTGCGCCGGAGGAGGGGAAGGGGAGCCGCGGCGGATCATGAGTGCGTCGCGCCGCGGGGGCGCACGCCATCGCTGGCCTGGGAAGCCGGAAAGAGCTGGCGGTTCTACTCTAGGCCGCGTGGCGATGGGGAGCAAGCACTTTCGAATGCGCGCCCGAGGGCCACAGCCGCCTGTATTCGACCGCGCGGCGGGGTGGGAGAGATGCTGGGGATGACGGTGACGAATGCCCGAATTGTACGATGGTGGGCTCCGTCGATCCAGAAGGAGCAGCAACGGCGAGGGGGTACAGAGGAACAGACAAAAGCCGGAGGAACAGAGGAAAAGCCCCGTTCCTCTGTTCCTCTCTTTTGACCTCTGTATCTCTGTACCCCCTCGCTGTTCAGGGGATGGGCACGGGACTCCCGGGTCAGCCGCCTCGGCCAAGGCGCTGCAGCGCGTGGCGGTGCGCGGCGTCCTTGGCCTCCGCGCCCGGAACGGCGACCTCGGGACGGATGCCGATGCCTTCCCAGCCGCGGCCCACGGGGATGAACTGGTTGTTGCGCCCGCCGCCGCGCGTCTGCTCGCCCACGATGGTGGCGCGGCCCAGGCTCTGGAGGATGAACGGCAGCGCCTCGGCGGCGGAGAAGGAGCCCTGGTCGACGAGGACGTACAGCGGCACCTCCAGCCGCCGCGGGCCGGGCACCGTCTGCAGCGCCGTGCGCACCACGGTGGACTCTTCGCTGCGGTTGTACACCTGCACCAGCGGCGTGCCGGGCGTCACGAAGTGGCTGGCGATGTGGTCCACCATCACCGGCGAGCCGCCGGGGACGCCGCGCAGGTCCAGGATCACGGCGTCCGCGCTCTCCACCTGGCGGAGGGCGGCGGTGGCGGCGTTCAGCGCGCCGGGGGTGTCGTTCATCGGCCCCGTCAGCCGCACGTAGCCCACGTTTCCCGGCAGCATCTCCACCGGGCCGAAGCCGCCGCCGTCCGCCTGCGGGCCGCCCGGTCCCTGCCTGCGCAGCCCGGGCGTCCCCGTCACCAGCCGCAGGTGCCGGTCGCCGTTGACGCCCTGCATGTCCTGCGTGACCGCCGCGGCAAACGCGTCGCGCGCGGTCAGCGAGGCGTACGCGCCCCCGGCCAGCCGCTCGCGCAGGCGGCCGGCGATCATCTGCCCCGTGTCCGGCGCCGCGTGCAGCCGCTCCAGCAGCCTGCCGATGCTGTCCACCACCGCC
>DASQBH010000984.1:0-4902 GCA_035635315.1 Longimicrobium sp. | reverse complement strand
GCGGACGACTGCTTCTCCTCCTGCCGCAGCCGCTCCTGCTTCTGCTCCAGCCAGCTCGAGTAGTTGCCCTTCCAGGGGATTCCCTCGCCACGGTCCAGCTCCAGGATCCACTCCGCCACGTTGTCCAGGAAGTAGCGGTCGTGGGTGATGGCCACGATGGTGCCCTTGAACTCCGCCAGGTGGTGCTCCAGCCACGCCACGGACTCGGCGTCCAGGTGGTTGGTGGGCTCGTCCAGCAGCAGCATGTCGGGCTCTTCGAGCAGCACCTTGCACAGGGCCACGCGCCGCCGCTCGCCGCCGGACAGGTTCTCCACGCGGGCGTCGGGCGGGGGCAGGCGCAGCGCCTCCATGGCGATCTCGATCTTGCGGTCCAGCTCCCACAGGTTGGCGGCGTCGATGGCGTCCTGGATCCGGGCCTGCTCTTCCAGGAGCTTGTTCATCTCGTCGTCGTCGCTCACCTCGCCGAACTTTGCGTTCACCTCGTCAAAGCGGCGCAGCAGGTCGCGGGTGTGGCGCACGGCCTCTTCCACGTTGCCGCGCACGTCCAGCGCGGGGTCCAGCTCCGGCTCCTGCGACAGGTAGCCGATGCGGGTGCCCTCGGCCGCCCACGCCTCGCCGTTGAAGTCTTTGTCCACGCCCGCCATGATGCGCAGCAGCGAGCTCTTGCCGCTGCCGTTGGGGCCCACCACGCCGATCTTGGCGCCGGGGTAGAAGGAGAGCCAGATCCCCTTGAGGATCTCGCGGTTGGGCGGAACCACCTTCCGCAGCTCCTTCATCACGTAGATGAACCGCGACGTATCTGTATTGCTCATGGTGTCGGGATCGGGTCTGTGTCCATCACGGCCAGCGCGCACCGCCGGGCCAGGTCGTTTGCGGGCGGGAAGATAGCACCCCGGCGGCGGCGGCGGGAGGTGGGGCGGCGGTGAACGGGTGAAGGAGGGATGGGGTGATGGTGGCGCTCGGAGCCGAGGCCGGGGAAGGGCGAATGAATTCGCGGCAACAACTACACGAAATCCGCCTTCGCGGATTGGCGGGCCTGGAGGTGAGGGCGGGTGTGGTGCACGTAGAAGCCTCCCAGCGCGCCGGACCGGCCCACGCGAGCAGGCGAAGCCCCGCCGGGCGAGCTCCGCGAGCCCTGGGCGGGGCTTATGGCAGTTCCAGCCCCGGGCTTTAGCCCGGGGTGCCGTTGGGGTGGCGTCGGGACGCCGGAGCCTCTGGCGCTCGCCCGACGCGTCGCCCGCCTTACAGCTGCTCTACCGTGTACCCGCGCTGGCGGAGCATCTGAACCACGCTCTGCTCGCCGACGAGGTGCGCGGCGCCCACCACCACCAGCACGTCGTCGGCGCCGCGCAGCAGCTGCTCGATCTGCGGCACCCAGGCGGCGTCGCGGTCCGTCAGCATGCGCGCGTACAGCGCCGGCGACTCGTCCAGCGACTCGTTCATGATGGCGTCGATGCGCGCCGCGTCGCCCGCGCGCCAGGCGGCCACGATCTGCCGCATCTGCTCGGCGGTCTGCGGAGCCTCCTCCAGCGACTGCCGCAGAAAGGCCACCTGCGCCTCGGCCGGCATGCCGTCGAACAGGCCCAGCTGCAGCTCCACCGGCTCCAGCCCACCGACCGGCTTGCCGTCCTGCCTGGCCCGCCCGGAGAAGTGCATGTCCACGCCGTGCTCGGGGGTAAGCCCCGCCTTCTGCCACTCCACCGCCTGGAACATCAGCGCCACCAGCCACGGCTCCATGCGGTCCAGCACCGGCATGGTCAGCCCCAGCGGGGCCAGCGCGGGCGCCGCGGCCTCCACCTGCGCGTACACCTCCGCCGGCAGCTCGCTGCGCAGCGTCTTGCCGCCCTGGTACATGCCGCGCAGGGCCATCTCCTGCTGGCGCGCCATCAGGCTGTCCAGGCTGGTCTCGAAGAACACGCGCTCCGCGTCGGCGTAGGCGTTCTGCACCGGCTGCGGCAGCGGGTACGCGTCCGCGCTCAGCAGGTGGATGGAGCCCAGCATGTACACCGTGGCGCCGCTGGCGCCTTCCACGCGGTACAGGAGGGTGCGGGCCTCCTGCGCCTGCGCCACGCCGCCGCCGGCCAGCGAGCCCACCGCGAGCAGCGCCGCGGCAATCCGGTTAAAACGCTTCATCAGAATGCTCAGTCCTGCTGGGGGGATTTCGGTTGATTCCGCGCCGCTCGTCCGGCGCGGCGACAGGTACGTCCGCCGGCCCAGGCGGGTTTCGGCGGGCGACGTCCTCGCGCACCAAAGTTGTTCGATTCCATCGAGATGCGCCAGCGGGCGCCCGTCCATCACACCATCACCCCTCCGCCGCCTCGCCGCAGAAGTCGATGGCGGCGCGCGCCAGCACCTCCGCCGTCTGCCGGACGGAGGCCAGGTCCACCCACTCCACCGCGGCGTGCGCCCCCTCGCCCAGCGGGCCGAAGACGATGGTGTCGATCCCTGCGGCGCCCAGCAGCGAGGTGTCCATCCAGTACGGCGCGCCGTGCCGCTCCGGCGCCCGCCCCAGCACGCCTTCCGCCGCGCGGCTCACGATCTCCGTGATCCGCGAGCCGGGCTGCGCCTCCCACGCCTGGCGGGTGAGCACAGGACGCACGGTGGCGCGGAAGGTGGGGTCTTCGGCCGCGAGCGCATCCACGATCTCCTGGATCTGCGCCACCACGGACGCCTCCGTCTCGCCGGGAATCGTGCGCCGCTCGATCTGCAGGCGGCAGCCGGCCGCGTAGGTGCTCCACCCGCTGCCGCCCTGCAGCGTGGCCGCGTGCAGCGAGGGGGGGCCCACCACGGGGTGCGGATCGGAGAGCACCAGGCTGGCGCACAGCTCCTCCACCTGCCGCAGCACGCGGCCCATCCGCAGGTTGGCGTCCACCCCCACCTGCCACTGGCTTCCGTGCGCCGCGCGCCCCTGCGTCTCCACCTCGATCCAGCAGAAGCCCTTGTGCGCCATCACCATCGCCAGCTCCGTGGGCTCGGTGACGATGGCCGCGTCCGCCGTGTGGTGGCGCAGCACGTCCATCATCCCCAGGCTGGCCTCTTCCTCGTCCGCCACGGAGACGATCATCAGGTCGCCGGCCAGGCGGATGCCGGAATCCGCCAGCGCGCGGACGGCGGCAAGGCAGGCGGCCAGCCCGCACTTCATGTCGTACGCGCCGCGGCCGTACATCCGCCCGTCGCGCACCTCCGCCGCCCACGGGTCCGGCATCCCCTCGATCCCCACCGTGTCGTGGTGCGCGTACAGCATCAGCGAGCGCCCGCCGCCCGTCCCCCGCAGCCGGCCCACCACGCTGGCGCGTCCCGGCGCCGGCTCGTGGACGTGCGTCTCCATCCCAAGTCCCTCCATGGCCGCGCGCACGTACGCCGCCACCTCGCGCTCGTCCGTGGTACCCCCGCTGAACGCGGGGTTGATGGAGTTGATGCGCACCAGCTCGCCCAGCGTGCGGACCATCCCGTCGAAATCCACCTGCATGGACGCCCTCCGTTGACGGAAAAAGAAGAGCGGGAGGGCACCGTGCCCTCCCGCTCCACAATCTACGGTTTCGCCGCGCCGCGCGTCAGAAGGCGTAGCCGATGGAAAGGCGCAGCGTGGGGAGCGCCAGCTCGGCGCCGCTTTCGCCGCCCGACATCACGAACAGGCGCTTGAAGCCGGCGCCGTATCCGTAGTAGAAGCGGCGATCGATGCCCATCAGGTGGCTGCGGGCGATCTCGAAGCCCACGCCCAGCACCGTGATCTCCTCGTCCACGCCGGCGTCGCTCGTCTCGGAAAGAAAGGTGGGGCCTACCGTCACGCCGAACGACAGGCCGTTCAGCACGTCACCCGAAGGGTAGTAGCGCACCTTGCCCTCCAGCGACGCGTAGCCGATCTCTTCGCCGTCGTCCTCCAGCGAGAAGTAGCTTCCGCCCACACCGGCGGTGACCGTCTGGCTCATCGCGCGCTCGTAGTCGCCGGCGTAAAAGCCGATCGCGGCGTGCAGGGGAAGAACGCTGAGGGCCTGCGCGGGGACGTACGCCCCGGCGGAGTCGGCGGGCTGGAGGGCCTGGGCGGCGGCGGGCGCGGCCGCGAACAGGCAGGCGAGCGCGACGGCCGCCGTAAAGCGATGGTACATCTTCGGATCCGGGATCTTCGTTTCAGGAGGGGGGGGCCGCGCCGTGCGGTGGCGCCGGGACGCGGCCCGGGATCGTTCCGCGCGCGGCACGGCCGGGAGGCCGTGTGGCGGCCGGACCCGGCGAACGCAGGATCCGGCCTTGCCCGCGGATGGCGGAGCGAGCGGACTCGCTCGCTCCGTCACCCGTATGATGCGCGGGACCCCCGCCTTCTGTCAGAAGCTGTAGACGAAGTTGACCAGGGGGAGGCAGCAGAAGTTGTCGCCGTCGCCGAACGCCGCGCCGATGCCGAAGTCCGCGCTCAGCCGCTCGCCAAAGAAGCGCACGCCCCCGGAGAGCAGCCCGCCGCTCTCGCTGGGCATGAAGTAGTTCTCGGTGATGAACTTGGTGCGCCGCGTCATCCGCGACTCGCCGCCCAGCATGAGGACCGGATCGTTGCCCACCTCGCTCTCGCCCTCCGCGGCGATGAACGGCACGGTGGCGCCCACGGTAAGGGCCTGGTCCGGGGTTCCGAACGTGCCCACGCCGTACAGCAGCCCCGCGCTGCCGATCTCCTCCTGTTCCGTGGCGAACAGCGCCAGCACGCCCACCGCGGCGCTGGCCGTGGGCGTGCGCAGCACCTCGTACTTGGGCGCCAGGTAGAACACCTTGCCGATCGCCTCCGGCACGATGGGCGTTCCCCCGGAGATGGTGAACCGGTCCGTCACCCCGTAGGTGACGAACGGAAAGAACAGCTCGTACACGCCCAGGTATCCCTCACCCTTGCGAACGCCCCGCGCGGTGGGGGCAAAGAACAGC
>DASQBH010000983.1:0-2075 GCA_035635315.1 Longimicrobium sp. | reverse complement strand
AGGGGCGGCGCGGGGGGCTCGGCGCGCAGCTCCTCCATCAGCGCGGCAAGCTCCGGGTCCGGACCCACGCCCAGCTCCTCGCGCAGCAGAAGGACGTGCGCCTCCAGGGCGCGCAGGGCGGCCGCGCGCTCGCCGCCGCGCTCCAGCGCCCGCACCAGCCGCAGGGCGACGCGCGAGCTGAAGGCGTCGTGCGCCAGCAGCCGGCGCCACCACTCCGCCGCCTTCAGCGGCCCGCCGGCCGCCTCGGCGGCGACCGCCAGCTCCTCCAGCGCCCGGCCGTAGCCGCGCGCCAGCCGGTCGCGCTCGCCCTCCGCCCACCGCTCGAAGTCGGGCGCGTCGGTGACGTAGAAGCCGTCCAGGAACGGCCCGCCGTACGCCTTTACCGCATCCTCCCACCGCCCCTCGTCCAGCGCCCGCTCAAAGTCGTCCAGGTCGCTCTGCACGTGCGCCGGGTCCAGCCCCACCTCGTCGCCCACCACGACGAAGCTCTCCTCGCCCAGGTCCTTGCGCAGGACGTACAGCCCCTCGGACAGGGTGTGGCGGGCGGTGTCGGAGGGGTTGTCGGGCCAGAGCAGGCCGATGATGCGCTCGCGCCCCACCGGCCGCCCGCGCGCCGCCGCCAGGATGGCGACAATCGCCAGGCGTCGCCGGTGCGCGGCGCGGCCGGTAATGGGTCCTTCGGGGCGCCGGATGACCGGGGCGCCAAGAACGTGGACAAAAATCACGACGAGTACTGCTTCGCGCGGAGAGGACGGGACAGCGGACTTCGCATCGTTGCGTTACGCAGGTTAATCGCGGATTCCCGCTATGCGCAAGCAGACTGTTACGGCAGAAGGTTGCAGTGGGCGCACCGGCGCGATCGGGGACGGCCGCACGGCTTAGTGCGGATGGAATCCGCGCGGGCGCGTCCGGCTCCCGCCGCTCCGGCGCCCGGACACTCCCGCGCTCCCCGCTAAGTCCTGCTTTGACAGGCATCAACACGCCCCTTACATTCTCCCGTCCTCCGGTGCCGGGGTGACGGAACAGACGATTGTCCAACGGGATTTGCACATATGGAATTGCGTGAGTTCTTCACCGAGGATGCGATCAAGCTGGAACTTCAGGGCTCGAGCAAGGACGAGATCCTCAAGGAGCTGATCGGTCTTCTGGGGCTGGACGACAAGTCGCAGGGCATTCTTTTCAAGATGCTCAAGCGGCGTGAGAACCTGGGCAGCACGGGGATCGGCAAGGGGATCGCCATTCCGCACTGCCGCTCGCTGGTGGTGAACCGGCTGCGGGTGGCGTTCGGCCGCAAGGCCGACCCCATCGAGTACCGGGCCATCGACGACCAGCCCGTACAGTACTTCTTTCTGATCGTGGCGCCCCCGCTGGAGGTGTCGAACCAGTACCTGCCCGTGCTGGGCAAGATCGCGGGATTCGTCAAGGAGCCGGACGTCCCGGGGCGGCTGGCGAGCGTGCAGTCACCCAGGGAGTTCCTGGCGCTGCTGGAAGAAAAGGGCGCCTGAGCGAACGGATAGACGAGAATGCATCCCCACCTTGAGACGCTGCTGGAGATCCAGGACCTCAAGACCCAGCGGCGGGAGCTGGCCGAGACGGGCGGCGACCGCGAGGTCCAGGAGTCGGTGTTCGGGCTGAGCGTGGACGACGCGCTGGCGCAGATCGACGAAAAGGTCACGGAGATGGAGGCCTCGCTCCCCCCGCAGGTGCGCGGCCGGCTGCAGCGGATGCAGGCCAAGCACCCCCGCGTGGTGGTGCCGGTGATCCGTGGCACGTGCTACGGCTGCTTTGTGCAGGTGCCCACCGCGCTTGCGTCCGACGCGGACCGCAACGAGGAGGTCCGCACCTGCCAGAGCTGCGGGCGGTTTCTGTACCTGATCGACTGACGGACGGTACGGGGGACGAAGGTACGAAAGTACGAAGGTACGAGAGTACGCTGGATGACGATGGGGCCCTCTTCCGCGCTGCGGGGGAGGGCTCCGTCCATTTCGGAGAGCGGGAAACTTCGATTGCGGCTCGACGGGCATCGCGCTGGCGTCCGCGGGGCGCCCCTCCCCCGGCCCCTCCCCGTTCGTTCC
>DASQBH010000982.1:0-3586 GCA_035635315.1 Longimicrobium sp. | reverse complement strand
GGGAGAATTCGATCGTGCTGCGGCGGGATCATGCATGGGAGCTTTGTCGAAGCGCGTCACCTCTCCCCCAGGGGTTTTTGGGGAGAGGCCGGGAGAGGGGGCGCCTCCGCGGACGCAGACCGATCCCAGCCGTTGCACCTCGATCCCGGCCCTCCCTCTTTCGCACTTTCGCACTTTCTCACTTTCGCACTTTCGCACTCCCGCACTCCCGCACTCCCGCACTCCCGCACTCCCGCACTCCCTCCCCGCCCGGTAACCCCGCCGCGGCCCGCGCCGTGCATGGCCCCCCTCTCCGAAAACGTCCTTTCATCGAACGGGGCAGATGCCACCAAAGCGGCGCGCGGCGGACAAGGGATGGGTAATGATCGTGGGATGGGTGGCGTGCATCGCGCTCGCCGCCTCGCTGACGTACACCTTCGTTAGCGCGCTCACCAAGGGGCCGCAGGACGTGGATCCCCTGTTCTTCGGGATGCAGACGCTGGCGAGCACGCTGTTCCTGGTGTACAGCGTGCGGCTGCGCAACCGCATCTTCATCGCCGCAAACACGGTAGCCGTGCTGAACGCCGCCGGCACCCTGGTGGTGGCGCTGGTGTCCAGGGGAGGCTGACTGAGCGCCGCTCAGTGATTTTTCTTTGCGCCGCAAGGGTTTTCGGCTTGACGGTGCACGGGGTGCGCTGTATCGTCACCCGTTTGCAGGACCGGACTTTCCGCCGCAACGACCATTCTCCGGGCGCGCTGCCCGGCAGCACCACGACCTCCAAAGGAGACTCGCATGAGACGAAGTCTGGCAATCGCCGGCGCCGCCGCCGTTGCGTGCGCCGCCGCGGGCACGCCGCTTCACGCGCAGGGTTCCAGCGTGGACCAGCAGAGCGCGTGCATGGCGGGCCGGGTGGGTGCCGGCGTGGCGATGCCGTGCGACGACGGATCGGCCGTGTACTTCAGCCCCGCGGGGCTGGCGCACACCCCCAGCGTGGTGAGCGCGGGCGTGGCCCTGGTGCGCGCCGGCGGCGCCTTTGAGTACGACTCGGGGATGGAGCCCGGCGACCGCACCCGGCGCCTGGAGCGCGAGACGGCCAACGTTTTCGTGCCGCAGGGCTACATCAACTTCCGCGCGAGCGACCGCCTGGCGGTGGGCATCGGCGTGCTGGCGCCGTACGGCCTGGGGCTGGAGTGGCCCGTGTGCGAGGCGGAGACGCCCCGCTGCGGCTCGCCCAACTTCGAGGGCCGCTTTACCGGCTACGACAATTCCATCAAGGGGCTGTACATCCAGCCCACGGTGGCCTTTCAGCTCATCCCCGATCGCCTTTCCGTCGGTGCGGGCTTCGACTACGTGAGGGGCGACATCGAGGTGCACCGCCGGCAGTTCGGCCCCGAGCCGCAGGGGCTGGGCAACACCGAGATCGCCGACGTGGAGCTGAAGGGCAAGGGCACCGGGACCACGTACCACGTGGGCGGCATCCTGCGGCTGCACCCCCGCGCCTCGGTGGGCGTGCGCTACCTGGGCAGCGCCGAGGTCGACATCGACGGCGACGCGACCTTCGTGCAGGTGTCCACCGGCAACGCCGGCGTGGACGCGCTGATCGCGGGCCAGTTCCCCACCGACCAGGGCGTGGCCACGACCATCGAGTTTCCCGCGCAGCTGGTGGCGGGCGTGGCGCTGGGCGTGACCCGGCAGCTGAACCTGCTGGCGGACTGGCAGCGCACCTGGTGGTCCAGCTTCGACGCGTTTCCGGTGGACTTCGAGACGCAGCCCGACCAGTCGCTGGAGCTGGGGTACGACGACACCAACACCTTCCGCTTCGCGGCGGACTTCGCGGCCACGGAGGCGCTGGCCCTGCGCGCCGGCTTCCGCTACAACGAGGCCGCCACCCCGCGCGCCACGCCGTTCCTGCCGGAGGGCGAGCGCAACTACTACACGGTGGGGCTGGGGTACCGCTTTACCCCGGCGCTGTCGACGGACTTCTCGTTCCAGTACATCAACCAGCCCGACCGCGCCGGCTCGCTCATCCCCGGCGGCCCGCGCGCCGGCGTGTACGAGGCCACGGGCATGGTGTTCAACTTCACGCTGGCCTACCGCTTTGGCGGCCGGGGCCGGTAACCCGCGCTCCCGCAACGGCTCTGAACGGAAATGCACAAGGAGAACTACCGCATGAAGAAGAGATCGCTGGGGAACGCGCTGCGGACCGCCGCGCTGGCGGCCACGGTGCTGCTCGGCGCGTGCGTGGGCGACGGTGACGAGCCCATTACCGTCATCGAGCCCACGGCCAACGGGGGCAGGCTGTTCGTCCGCTACGTGGCCATGGGCAACTCCATCACCGCCGGCTTTCAGTCCGGCGGGCTGAACGACAGCCTGCAGTCGCGCGCCTACCCGGTGCTGCTGGCGCAGCGCGCGGGGGCCACCTTCAACGCGCCGCTCATCGCGCGCCCCGGCTGCCCGCGGCCGTTCCTGGCGCCGCTGGGCACCACCGGCCGCCTGGGCACGGCCGACAGCTGCGTGCGGCTGGCCAACCCGCGCGTGGTGAACAACGTGGCGGTGCCGGGCGCCCGCACCCGCGACCTGTACGTCTTTCCCGGCGGCAGCTTGGCCTCGCTCAACACGCTGCTGATGGGGCCGCGCACGCAGGTGCGGGCCATGATCGAGGCGCGCCCGTCGTTCGTCTCGCTGTGGGTGGGCAACAACGACGCGCTGGAGGCGTCGGTGAGCGGCGTGCTGGGCCCGCGCACCGCGGGGGCCGACAGCACGCTGACGCGCCTGTCCGTCTTTCAGCAGCAGCTGAACATCGTGGCGGACTCCATCCGGTTCGCCAATCCGGAAGGCGTGATGCTGGTGGGCGTGGTGAACGCGGTGACGGCGGCGCCCATCCTGCAGCCGGGCGCGTACTTCTACCTGGCCCGCGACCCGGCCACCGACCGGTTCCAGGGCAAGCTGGTGAACGCCAACTGCTCGCCGGTGACGGCGCTGGGCACGCCCAACCCGCTGTCGGCCAACCGTGTGTCGTTCCAGATCGTGGGCGACGCCAACTTCGGCGAGATCAACTGCGACCCCAACTTCTACCCGGCGGCCGACCCGCGGCGCGGCGTGTACCTGCTGGACGCGGCCGAGATGACGATCGTGAACCAGCGGGTGACGCAGTACAACGCGGCCATCCAGGCGGTCGCCACGGCCAACAACTGGGTGTACGTGGATCCCAACCTGCTCCTTCAGCCGCTGCTGCTGGAGAAGGACGCCAACGGCCGGTACCAGCGGCTGCGCAAGTGCCAGGACCTGCCCTCGGCCACCAACGCGGCGGCGTTCCAGGCGGCGGTGCTCAACTCGTGCCCGGTAACGGGCCCCACGGCGGCGCCCAACTTCTTCGGCTCGCTGATGTCGTTCGACGGCGTGCATCCGTCCACGGAGGCGCACGCCTTCCTGGCCGGCCGCTTTGCCGAGCGCATCAACGCCCGCTACGGCACCACGCTCTCCACCGCGACCTCCTGATCCAGGACGTCCGGTAGCGCAAGCGGGGCGGCTCCACACGGGGCCGCCCCGCTTCGCATGTGCCCGACAGCGTTCCAGGGACGTCGGCTGCCTGCCCCATGCTGAACC
>DASQBH010000981.1:0-2511 GCA_035635315.1 Longimicrobium sp. | reverse complement strand
GTAGCGCTCGAAGAGCGGCGCCAGCACGGGATCCGTCCCTTCGTCCTCGTGCCCACCGCCGCGCGGATCGTTCTTCATGCGTGCCATCCTTCCGCCAGGTCGCTCAGCGCCTCCCGCAGCCGGCCGCGGGCGCGCAGCAGGATCACCTTGCTGTTGCCCTCCGAAATCCCCAGCGCGGCGGCGATCTCCGCGTGGGCGTACCCTTCCAGCTCGTGGAGGATGAACACCGCCCGCGCGCGCTCCGGCAGCGCGTCGACCGCCGCGTGCAGCCGGTCCGCGACGCCGGGATGCAGCCGCCGCTCCTCCCCCGCCGTCTGCTCCGCCGCCTCCAGCGCCACCTCGCGCCGGGCCCTGCGCCGCGCCGCGCGCAGGCCGTTCAGGCACACCGAGACGGCGATGGCGCGCAGCCAGGTGCCGAACGCCGCCTCGCCGCGGAACCCGTGCAGCCGCTGAAAGGCGCGGACGAACGTCTCCTGCACCCAGTCCTCCGCGCGCGCGGAATCCCCCGCAAAGCGGTACGCCAGGCGGTAGATGCGCCCCGCGTGCGCGTCGTACAGCTCGCGCGCGGCCGCCACCTCGCCCGCGCGCACGCGCTGCACCCGCGCAGCGTCCGGATCAGGACCCTGCCGGCTCACCCCGTCCCGCCACCGATCTCTCCCCGCGTGGGCGTGGCCATCGCTCGCGACTCATCCACCTGACACCGCATCCCTCCCGGAAGTTACAGCATGGAATTCAGCGGACCGGCACGAGAAAACTCCGTTAACTCCGTTGACTCCGTGTGAGGCGTTCTTTTCAGGGCTGATCGGAGGGAAGGCCGGATGCCGTCACCTCCCTTCGTCCCGCTGGACCTGCCGTTCGTCCCAGGA
Organism: Longimicrobium sp.; assembly: GCA_035635315.1. Lineage (GTDB taxonomy): Bacteria > Gemmatimonadota > Gemmatimonadetes > Longimicrobiales > Longimicrobiaceae > Longimicrobium. The sequence continues at coordinate 1,645 of DASQBH010000981.1, read as the reverse complement.
GCGTTGACGCGCCGGCACGCGCGAAGAAACGTTCGGCGGCGTCGGCATCCCCTCCTCATCCGCCCAGGACGCTGTTTATGGCGGAAACTGGACATCCTCCCGCACCCGTAGGAAGCCGCGGCGCGGCTGGAGAAACCGGCATCGCCCCTCCATCAAACCTTTCGCGGCGTTTCGGCATCTCAGCGTCGTCCGGTTTCATCCCGCCTTTCTGATCGGGGTTATCCCCATGCGTTCCCTGCGATACCCGCTGACCCTGGCGGCCCTGCTCGCCGCCGCGCCCGCCGCGGCCCAGAACGGCGCCCATCCCACCACCGGGCCGGCCGTGAGCGCCCACCGCGCCACCGACGTGGTGCTGGACGGACGGCTGACGGAGGCGGTGTGGTCCACCCCCGACCCGGCCACCGGCTTTCGCCAGCAGGACCCGCGCGAGGGCGAACCCGCGTCGCGCACCGAGGTGCGCTTTGCCTACGACGACGGCGCGCTGTACGTGGGCGCCCGCATGTACGACTCGCTGGGGGTGAGCCGCCAGCTGGCCCGCCGCGACGCGGACGTGGAGAGCGACTGGATCCAGCTGGTGTTCGACACCTACCACGACCACGCCGGCCGCACCATCCTGCAGGTGAACCCGTCGGGCGTGAAGTACGACGCCGGCCAGGCGTCGCCCAGCGCCGACCCCTCGTGGGACCCCGTGTGGGAGGTGGAGACGGAGGTGGATTCGCTGGGGTGGACGGCGGAGATGCGCATCCCCTGGAGCCAGCTGCGCTTCAGCAGCGCCGTGGACCAGACGTGGGGCGTGCAGATCTGGCGCTACGTGCAGCGGCTGAACGAGGTCTCCATGTGGTCGTTCTGGGGCAAGCAGGAGCCGGGCGGCCCGCCGCGCTTTGGCCACCTGTCCGGGCTGCGCGTCGAAAAGCGGCCGCGCGGGCTGGAGATCATGCCCTACGCGCTGGCCCGCGCATCGTACGTCACCCCCTCGCAGCCCAACAGCCCGTTCCAGGAGGAGCAGGACTACGACGCGCGCTTTGGCGCCGACGTCCGGGCGTTGCTGGGGAGCAACCTTACGCTCAGCGCCACCATCAACCCCGACTTCGGGCAGGTGGAGCAGGACCCGGCGGTGGTGAACCTGAGCCAGTTCGAAAGCTTTTTCGACGAGAAGCGTCCGTTCTTCGTGGAGGGGAGCGGGCTGCTGAGCTTCGGGGGATTCAGCTGCTTTACCTGCAGCAACGTGAGCAGCATGTCGCTGTTCTACTCGCGGCGCATCGGCCGGTCGCCGCAGGGGCTGCTGCCGGACGGATACGACTTCGAATACGCCCCCGCCAACACCCGCCTGCTGGCCGCCGCCAAGCTCACCGGCCGCACCAGCGGCGGCTGGCAGATCGGCGCGCTTGAGGCGGTGACGGCGCGCGAGGTGGGGCGGGTGCGCAACCTGGACGGCACCGGCGAGGAGCTGACGGTGGAGCCGTTCACCAACTACATGATGGCGCGCGTCAAGCGCACCACCCGCGGGGGAAGCCGCACCTGGGGCCTGATCGCCACCTCCGTCTTTCGCGGCTTTGGCGACGACGACGACGGGGTGCGCGCGCACCTTCCCCAGCACGCCGAAGCGGTGGGCGCGGACTGGTCGATCTTCTGGAAGAACCAGATG
>DASQBH010000980.1:0-4077 GCA_035635315.1 Longimicrobium sp. | reverse complement strand
CCGTTCGAAGCGCGATCGACTTCTCCCTCCCCCGCGCAGTTTGCGGGGGAGGGCCGGGGAGGGGGGCGTCGTCGGACGCAGACCGGCGTTGGCCGGAGCGGCACCCCTGGGCCACATCGCGCCAAGGCCTTCCCGCCCGGGATCGGAGCCGGTGCCGCGCGCCGCATCCGCCCACATCCGAGTATCCGCCGCATCCGCAGAATCCCCCCACATCCGCAGTCGCAGTTCCCCTCACCCACCTCGTCAAAACATCGCCATCCACCTGACGCGCAACACCAAATCCGGACGGTGTTGCGTGAGCCCCACTCACTCGTAACTTCACCTTTGCGGGAGACTGGACCGGTCCGCGAATTGCCTCGACCGGCCCCGCCGACGCCCGAACTTTACCAGGACTGACGACATGAGCGCCAAGAACGGCCAGCAGCCGAGCGAGCAGGAGTCACGCGACGTCGCAGAGGCGGCGCGCGAGGCGGAGTGGACCGCGCCCAGCTTTGTGCGCGAGCTGTTCCTGGGCAACTTTCGCCTGGACCTGATCCACCCCTACCCCAGGCAGTCGCCCGAGGACAAGGCCAAGACCGACGCGTACATCGCGAAGCTGCGGCCCATCATCGAGCGGGTGGACAGCGACGAGATCGACCGCACCGGCGAGCTGCCGGCGGACGTGGTGCAGGAGCTGCGCGAGGTGGGCGCCTTCGGCCTCAAGATCCCCGAGGAGTACGGCGGCATCGGGCTGAGCCAGGTGGGCTACGGCCGCACCATCGGCATGGTGACCAGCAAGGACGGCAACCTCACGGCCCTCCTTTCGGCGCACCAGTCCATCGGCGTTCCCCAGCCGCTCAAGCTGTTCGGCACGCCGGAGCAGAAGAAGAAGTACCTGCCGCGCATCGCCAAGGGCGCCATCTCGGCGTTCGCGCTCACGGAAGAGGGCGTGGGATCGGACCCGGCGGCGCTCGCCACCCTGGCGACGCCCAGCGAGGACGGCAAGGAGTTCATCATCAACGGCTCCAAGCTGTGGTGCACCAACGGCACCATGGCCGAGCTTCTCGTGGTGATGGCCCGCACGCCCGACAAGATCAAGAACGGCAAGCCGATCCCGCAGATCACCGCCTTCATCGTCGATACGAAGGCGCCGGGGGTGACGATCACGCACCGCTGCCGCTTCATGGGCCTCAAGGCGCTGCAGAACGCGGTGATCACGTTCGAGAACGTGCGCGTGCCGCGTGAGGACATCCTGTGGGGCGAGGGCAAGGGGCTCAAGCTGGCTCTGATCACCCTGAACACGGGCCGCCTGACGCTGCCGATGAGCGCCGCGTACGGCGCCAAGGCGGCGGTGCACGTGGCGCGCAAGTGGGCGGCGGAGCGGGTGCAGTGGGGCCAGCCCGTCGGCAAGCACGACGAGGTGGCGCAGATGCTGGGCGCCATGGCGGCCGACTGCTTTGGCATCGAGTCCATGGCGGAGCTCAGCAGCGCGCTGGCGGACCAGGCGCAGAACGACATCCGCCTGGAGGCCGCCATCGCCAAGCTGTGGACGACGGAGGTGGGCTGGCGCATCATCGACGACCTGATGCAGATCCGCGGCGGCCGCGGCTACGAGACGGCCGACTCGCTGAAGGCGCGTGGAGAAAAGCCGATCCCGGTGGAGCGGATGATGCGCGACTTCCGCATCAACCGCATCTTCGAGGGCACGTCGGAGATCATGCACCTGTTCATCGCCCGCGAGGCGGTGGACACGCACCTCGCCGTCGCGGGCGACATGATCAAGCCCGGCATCGGCACGGGGCAGAAGCTGGCGGCCATGGCCAAGGCGGGCGTGTGGTACGCGCAGTGGCTCCCCAAGCGGTTCGTGGGCAGCGGCCAGCTTCCCGGCTCGTACGGCCACTTTGGCCCGCTGGCCAAGCACGTGCGCTACGTGGAGCGCACCTCGCGCAAGCTGGCGCGCGAGATGTTCTACGCCATGGGCAAGCACCAGGCAAAGCTGGAGCGCAAGGGCAAGCTGCTGGGCCGCTTCGTGGACATCGGCGCGGAGCTGTACGCCATCAGCTGCGCCTGCGTGCGCGCGCATTCGATGGCCGACGAGCCGCACGGCCGCGAGGCGCAGCGCCTGGCGGACGTGTTCGCCAGGCGGTCGCGGCTGCGCATCCGCCAGCTGTTCGCCGAGATCGGCACCAACGCCGACGACAGCACCTACCGCCTGGCGATGGACGTGCTCAAGGGCAAGTACGCGTGGCTGGAGGAAGGCGCCATCCTGGAGCACGACGCCGGCCCCGACGCGCCCCCCTCGCCCGGCGCGGGCGCGGCGGGCACCGCGGACGAGCGCGCGCCGATCTCCGGCTCCCGCGCGACGGAGCAGGTGGGCGCCGGCGCCTGACGCGCTGACGGCTTTCGGTGGATGAACGGCGGCCCCGCGACGATCGATCGTCGCGGGGCTGCGTCGTCTCGCGAAGGCGTGACGTGCTCAGAGATTCTTGCACGGCGGGGGGGAAATCGCGCTTCTTTGCCATTCCCATCTTGCATGCGCGGCCGCCGCGGTTTGCGCCCACGGAGCCACCCCGCACCGCGCCCAACATCGCCGCCTCACCCTTTGATCGACGAGTCCACGTTCATGCCACGCAACCTCATCATCTGCTTCGACGGGACGAACAATGAGTTCGGCCTGGAGAACACCAACGTGGTGCGGCTGGTCCAGGTGCTGGACCGCAATCCCGACAAGCAGCGCCTGTACTACGACCCCGGCGTGGGTACCATGCCGGCGCCGGGCATCCGGACCAAGATCGGCGAAACGGCCTCGCGGGTGGGTGGGCTGGCGTTCGGCGGCGGGCTGATGCGCAACGTGGAAGAGGCGTACACCTTTCTGATGGAGATGTGGGAGCCCGGCGACAAGGTGTTCCTGTTCGGGTTCAGCCGCGGCGCGTACACGGCGCGCGTGCTAGCTGCCATGCTGCACGCAGTAGGGCTGCTTCCCCGTGCCAACGAGAACATGCTGCCGTACGCCATCCGGCTCTTCAAGGGCATCCGCAAGGAGATGAACAAACAGCCCAACGGGAAACGAACCGCGCCGTATAAGCAGCTCTTGCAGGAGTTTCGCTGGACGTTTGCCAGGCCCACTCCCGAGAGTCCGCGCAGCCGGAGGTTCCATGTGCACTTCGAGGGTGTGTGGGATACGGTTTCGTCCGTCGGCTGGGTGTGGAACCCCGCGAGCTTTCCGTTCACCGCGTGGAACCCCAGCATCGGCATCATCCGCCACGCGGTATCCATCGACGAGCGCCGCTGGTTCTTTCGCCAGAACCTCGTAAAACCGGCGCTCAAACAGGATTGCAAGGAGATGTGGTTTCCCGGCGTCCACTCCGATGTCGGTGGCGGGTATCCGGCCGACAAGGGTGGCCTGTGGCGAGTGGCCTTCGAGTGGATGCTGGCCGAGGCGCGCGCGGCCGGTCTCCTGGTGGATTCCGCCCGGCTTCGGAAGGTGCGCAACACCCCGGCTCCGCCCGCGCGTCCCTGGGCGGAGCCGATTAACAACTCGCTCACGTGGTACTGGTGGCCGGCGGAATACTTCCCCAAGCTGCGGTGGGACGAAGAAACGCAGCGGCGCTGGCCGGCAATCGGGCGCAGGCAGCCGCGGTCCATCCCAAAGTGCGTGTGGCTCCACTCGGCCGCGCTTGACCGCATCCGTCTAACGGACGCGAACGGGAACCACGTGTACTCGCCGCGCAACCTTATGCCCGCGTTCCTGCAGAAGGTGCGCAGTCAGCCGGCAGTACCGCCCCAGGGAATGCAGACGGACGGAAACTGCGCGGGCGGGCAGCCGCAGGGGCCTGTACCCGGCCCCGGGCATGCGCCCGCTCAGCCTGACGGAGGGGATGACGCTGGTGCGTAGTGGCGTTGCGACAGTCGCACGACGACTGAACGACGCGGAGGCGCTGTACGCCATCAGCTGCGCCTGCGTGCGCGCGCATTCCATGGCGGACGAGCCGCACGGCCGCGAGGCGCAGCGCCTGGCGGACGTGTTCGCCAGGCGGTCGCGGCTGCGCATCCGCCAGCTGTTCGCCGAGATCGGCACCAACGCCGACGACAGCACCT
>DASQBH010000979.1:0-3640 GCA_035635315.1 Longimicrobium sp. | reverse complement strand
GGAGCCAGGGTCGCGGCCGCCGGCCACCATGAAGTGGTACGCCGCGAACGCCAGGAACCCGGCCACGCCGATCCGTGCGGCCGCGCGGGGCGAGGCCTGCGGGCTCAGCAGCCCCGCCGCGACCCACGCCGGCAGCGACGCGCTCATCAGCACGTCGCCGATGCCGAAGCCCAGGAACTCCAGCCGCGCCTGCCCCGGCCGCACGAACGTCAGCGTCTCGTCCGAGAGCGACGTGGCGGGGTTGATCACCTCCAGCAGCGAAACGCCCAGGTACACGGCCGCGCCCACAAGCGCGATCCGGGCGAGCATGCGGGCACGCCGGGCGTCGGGGCCGGGGGAGAGTCCGGTCATGCGGAAACCTCGTGCTTGGGGAGTATCGATGGGGCGGGACATTCAGTCGAGCGTCCGGCGGGGAGCCGAGGGCGAATACTCATCTGGCGCCTCGAATCCGCAAGTGAAATCTTCCTGACGAGGTCCCGGCTTTCACCGTCGTCCTCCCCGGGGCACGAGGACCGGATCGTACAACCGGAGAAGTTGTCACCGTGGCTGAGCACAGAATGACCCCCGAGCAGGTGCGCCAGATGACCGGAGTGGACCGCGTGCCGGAGGTCCTTGATCAGTCCGCATTCAAAACGAAGATCGACCGTGCTTACCCCGCGGAACTGCGGGCGCAGCGAGTCGCGGGATCGGCACTGGTCGATGTGCTGGTGGATGAGGCAGGACGCGTTGCCTCCGCCACCCCCATCACCCGCCCCGCGGGGATGGGCGCGACGCTGATCCTGGAAGAGGAGGATGGGAGCCAGCGTCGCATCGCCCCGATGGATCATCCCGCATTCCAGTCGGCGGCCGTATCGGCACTACGCGACGTCGAGTTTTCCCCGGCCATGCGTAACGGGCGGCCGGTGCCGTTCACGCTGCGGATGACGGTGACCTTCGACCCGCCAGCCGGAGGGGTAACATGAGACGGATCAACTCTCTGTCGTTGACGTGGTGGTGGCGTAGCTGCCCGCGTTGACGACGAGCCAGCTTGCAGAAAAATTCTCGCGCCTTCAGGGGGCGTGCTCCGGGGACGCCAAACGATTATCTTCCGCTGTCCTGTCCTTTTTCCGCAGCGAGCAGCATCCGGATGACCTTCCGCTCCGTTCTTCTTCTCCTCGCCCTCGGCATCTCCCTTCCCGCGGCGGCGCAGCACCACGGCGGCGACGCGCAGAAGGTGCCGGACGGTGCGCCGGTGACGCTGTACACCGAGGCGCTGGGGGTGTGGTCGTGGCCGGTGAGCACCGCGTCGGCGGAGGCGCAGGCGTACTTCAGCCAGGGCGCCAAGCTGATGTACGCCTTTACCCCGCCCGAGGCGCGCCGCGCGTTCGAAGAGGCGCGGCGGCGCGACCCGCAGTGCGCCATGTGCTGGTGGGGCGAGGCGTGGTCCATGGGCCCGTACCTCAACGGCCCCATGCGCCCGGACGACGCGGCCGCCGCATACGCCGCCGCACGCCGCGCGCGGGAGCTGGTCGAGATCCGCGGCACGCCGGTGGAGCGCGCGCTGGCGGAGGCGATGACCGTCCGCTACGCCGAGACGCACCCGGAGGGCGGGCGTAAAGGGCTGGACTCCGCGTTCGCCGCGGCGATGGAGGGCGTGTACGCGCGCTTTCCGGACGACCTGCAGGTGGCGGCGCTGTACGCGGACGCGCTGATGGTGCTGGAGCCGCGGCGCGGCACCTGGCCCATGGACAAGCCGTCCGTCGCGCGCATCCACCAGGTGCTGGCGCGCGCGCTGGCGGCGGACGTGGGGCACCCGGGCGCGTGCCACCTGTACATCCACGCCACCGAGACCACGCCCGCCGCGGGCGAAGCGCAGGCGTGCGCGGACCTGCTGGTGAACGCCATGCCCGGCGCCAGCCACCTGAACCACATGCCCTCGCACACCTACAACCGCGTGGGCCGCTGGAGCGACGCGGTGCGGGCCAACGTGATCGCGTGGGCGTCGGACCGGCGGGCGGCGGAGGGGGCGGCGGTCTCCGTCTACCCCACGCACAACCTGCACATGCTGATGTTCGCCGCGTCGATGGACGGCCAGGCCGCGCAGGCCATCGAGGCCGCGGACGCGTACGCCGCCCTCGCGTCCGGCGGCGACGGCGCGTCGCTGCAGGCGCTGGCGCGCGTCCGCTTCGGGCGCTGGGACGAGGTGCTGGGCCTCGCGGCCGCGCCCTCGCACCCCATCCACTACGGGCTGTGGGCGTTCGCGCGCGGCCATGCGCACCTGCGGCTGGGGCGGGCCGACAGCGCGGCCGTGTACCTGGCGCGCGTGGACTCGCTCGCGCGGCACACGCCGGAGACGGTGACGTTCCGCATCCACACCGCGCCGGCGCTGCTAGGCATCGTCGGGGGCTTGCTGCGCGGGGAGATGGCGCGGCAGGAGGGGCGGATGGAGGATGCGCTCGCGGCGCTGGAGCAGGCGGTGGCGCTGGAAGACGCGCTGACCTACGACGAGCCGGAGCCGCTCCCCTTTGCCGCGCGCGACTGGCTGGGCGCCCTGCTGCTGGAGGGGGGACGCGCGGCGGATGCGGAACGGGTCTACCGCGCCGCGCTGGACGACCGCCCGCACAACGGGTGGAGCCTGTTCGGCCTGGAGCAGGCCCTCCGCGCGCAGGGACGGACGGCGGATGCGGACGAGGCACGCGCCCGCTTTCAGCAGGCGTGGACCCGCTCCGAGGCAAATCTGACGGCTTCTCGCTTCTGATCCGCGGTTCAGATCGTCACAACGGCCGCGCGTCTGCTGACGTGCGGCCGTTTGTTTTCCCGTGAGGCTGTTGTCGTACCCCTCCGTGCATCGCCCTCAGCGGAATGCGTCGCGGCTGGCGGGCTGCAGCAGGAGGACGACTGCGGCGCCGAGAACCACCGCCGTCCCCGCCAGGAACAGGGGCATGGTAGGTCCCATCCGCTCCCACGTCCCGGCGCGCGCGATCATCAGCACGACGGCCGCGCCCCCCATCGCCCAGAATCCCCCGAACACGACGCCGCCCCACCAGCCCCAGCGAAGGCGCTGCATCAGCCCGTACGCGATCAGTCCGCAGCTGGCCACGCGCAGCAGCAGGCGCGGAAACGAGTGCACGCGGGACCACTCGGGGGAGGATTGCTGCATGAGCCCGTTGGCGATCACCATCACGCCGTACACGACGAAGAGCAGTGCGGCGACACGGACGGGCTTGGGCAGCTCGGTGGTGTAGCTGGGCATCGATTACGAAGAGAAAGGGAGGGAGAGGACGGCCGGGGGGATTGCACGGAGTGTAGCGCACCCGGCCGCGCTGGCGCAACCGCACGGAGCGGCGCCGCTCCGTTCACGTCCGGCATCGGACGCCGTCACCAATTTTGTCCTTCGTCGGTGCCAGAGTCAGTCGTATCAGCGGGTCTACCGCGCCGCGCTGGACGACCGGCCGCACAACGGGTGGAGCCTGTTCGGCCTGGAGCAGGCGCTGCGCGCGCAGGGCAAGACGGCGGATGCGGACGATGCGCTCGCCCGCTTTCGGCAGGCCTGGACCCGCTCCCGGACCGTGCTGACGAGCTCGCGGTTCTGATCGGGTGGATCGGGGACGATTCGGCGGATGGAGATCGGGCGCGGCGGATCGAAGATCGGCAGATCGGC
>DASQBH010000978.1:0-2542 GCA_035635315.1 Longimicrobium sp. | reverse complement strand
GCTTTACCGCCGCCGTCGCCGAGCTGGGCGCTTGCCACCCGCTCCCGGAAGAGCAGCGCGGCGCCGCCGTCGACGCCGCCATCCGCCACCTGGACGCCGCCGCCGCCCACGCCGGCGAAGGCGTCCTGCCGCCTCCTCCGCCAGGCTGATTCCGCGCGGCGGTGCCCGTCCCTGTGGGGATGAACGCCGACGCGCGCCGCAGCACATCTGTCATTTCCAAGGAGCGCCGCGCGGAACCCTCTCCTGCGGCAAACCCGGCGCGCGACTGAGAAATCTACTCTCGGGCCGCTCGTGGCCAGTCGTCGCGTCCTGGACCCGCGGATCTGCTCCTTGTCGCCGAATTCGTTAAAAGAATGTTCCTCACGCAGAGTCAGCAGAGTTAGCAGAGTCAGCAGAGTTTTCTCGTGCCGTTTCCTCCGCTCTCGTGCGGGATCCAGAAGAAGAACATCGAGGGTACGGAGGAACAGACAAAAGCCGGAGGAACAGAGGGAGATGGGTTTCCTCTGTTCCTCTGGCTGTTGTCTGTTCCTCGGTATCCTGATTCTTTGCCCGGCAGGAAATCAGCGGACGGCTGATCCGACCATCCGTATCCGCTGGCTCCCCGTCCAGCTTTCGCCCGCCTCCAGCCGCACGGGCGCGCCCACCTGCGCCGCCTCAACGCAGAGCATCTCCAGGTACTCGTCGTCCTCCATGTCCGGCAGCGCCGCCGTCGCTTCCGCCCATGGATTCCACACGACCGTGTCCGCGAATCCCTCGGAGCGCAGGGCGAAGGTCCGCGCGTTCTCTGCATCGTGCACGCGCAGCTCCGGCGGCGTGTCCAGGTACACGCGATCCACCGGGCCGCTCACGGCCACCTCGCGCTCCCCGTCCACCCGCTCCGGCTCTCCCGTCACCCGGTAGCGGAGGCCCCGCAGCCCCTCCACCGTGGCGCGGCGGACGTCGCCCACGCGCAGGTAGGTGTGCAGCGCGGCGGTGAACTCCCACGCGGCGTCGCCCGGGTTGTGGATGGTGAGGGCGATGGAGAGCCAGTCGTCCCCCACCTCGACGGCGAGCTCCGCCACGAACGCGTGCGGCCAGATGCGGCGCGTCTCGTCCGAATCGCGCAGGCGCAGGCGGACGGCGTCGGGGCGATCCACGTCATCCACCCGCTCCCACGGCTGCGTGCGCGCAAAGCCGTGCTTGGGGAGCGGCCCCATCCCCGCGAACTGGGGAAAGATGACGGGCACCCCGCCGCGGATCGCCGCACCCGGCGCGATGGTGGCCGCGCGGCTCAGGAACAGCGCCTCCCGTCCGCCCGCCGGCACCCACGAGGTGACGTGGGCGCCGTGCAGGTATACCTCCGCCGCCCCGCCGGACGAGTGCGAGAGGCGCAGCTTCGGCAGCTCCGTCACCACCCCATCCGCTCGCGCAGCTTTGTGACGTGCGCGGTGTGGTGGCGGCCGTGCCAGGCGTACAGCGCCAGCATGGTCTCCAGGCGCATGGGCCCCCACTCCGGGTGCTGGATGGTGCGCGCCCACTGCTCGTCGGTGAGGGAGCGCAGCAGGATGATCCACCGCTCGTGCAGCAGCTCCAGCGTCTTGAGCGACGTCTCCACCGGCGTGGCGCGCGCATCCTCCAGCTCTGCCCACCGCGCCTCGTCGTACGTCTTGATGAGCGGGTTCTCCTCCGTAAGCCCCAGCTTGAACCGGATGAGCGCGTTCATGTGGCTGTCGGGGACGTGGTGCGCCAGCTGCCGCACCGTCCATCCGCCCTCGCGGTACGGCGTGTCCAGCTGCTCGTCCGTCAGCCCCTGCACGGCGGCCCGAAAGCGCGCCGGCGTCTCGGCGATCGCGTCGATCCACTCCCGCCGCCGCTCCGGCGTGGGCTCCACGTTCCGCTGGAACTTGCCGACGGGGTACCGCGGGTCGGCGGCGGGCTCGGTCATCGTCATCGAAACCTCCAGTGCGAGAGTGCGGGAGTGCGGGAGTGCGAAAGTGCGAAAGTGCGAGAGTGCGAGAGTGCGAGAGTGCGAAAGTGCGTGAGTGTGTGGGTCGATCAGTATCCGCGCGGTTTTCCGGATGCGTGCAAGGCCCGGACGGCACCGGCCACTTCGCGGACGGCGCGGATCACCACGTCGGGGCGGTCGACGTGGACGTAGTGCGAGGCATCGTCCACGACCTCGTGGCGGGAGCGGGTGGACCACGTGGCCTGGTCCTGGTGAAAGCGCATCCATGCGGCACGCCGCCGCGCTTCCTCCGCTTCGCTGATGCCCAGCTGCTCGCGAACCTGCGGCGGCATCCGGCGCGCCCCGGTGAGCACCACCAGCGGCCGCGCGCCCAGCTGGCGGTGGCGGGCGGCGGTGCGCAGCGTGGCGTCGAACGCCTGGTTCTCCTTCAGCAGCGCCGCCACCGAGGTGGGAAAGTACGCGCGGTGCGCCGCCACCAGCGCGGGCGACGACACCGGCGGCGGGTTGTCGACGGGCACCAGCCGCGCGGCGCCCATCCGCAGCAGCGGCGGCCCGGCGACGTTCACCCCCGCATCCCGCACGCGGCGGAGCAGCGAC
>DASQBH010000977.1:0-2016 GCA_035635315.1 Longimicrobium sp. | reverse complement strand
GATCTTTTCCGCGCGTCTAGCGCGGCAGCACCCCAAAGCGCACGTGCGACGGCAGGGCGGACGAGCGGTACACGCGCTGCGTCGCCTTGACGAAGTCCGCCTCCGTCGCGCGGAAGATGTCGACGAACGTCTGCGGGTTGCGGTCCACCAGCGGGAACCACGAGCTCTGCACCTGGATCATGATGCGGTGCCCGCGGCGGAAGGTGTGGTGCACGTCGGGCATGGCGAACGCCACGCGCGCCGGCTCGCCGGGAACGAAGGGCTCCGGCCGCTCACGGCTGTTGCGAAAGCGTCCGCGGAACGGCTCGCCGCGGATGAGCTGCTGGTATCCGCCCATCCGCACGTTGGTGGGATTGGGATCGGGGTCCGACGCGCTATCGGGATAGACGTCGATCACCTTGACGATCCAGTCGCTGTCCGTGCCGGTGGTGGAAACGTGCAGCGCCACCTCGATCGGCCCCGCGACGGTCACGTCCTCCTCCAGCGGCGGCGTCTGGTAGACCAGCACGTCCGGGCGCGTGGCGGCAAAGCGCTGGTCCGCCGTCATGTACTCGTACGTCATCTCCGGCGAGATCCAGCCGATGTGCGGCACCGGGCGCGCCGGGTCGCTCACGTACTCGTCGAACGCGGCGCCGGCGGCGGAGGGCGCGTCCCAGGCCAGCGCGCCGCCCTCGCGCAGGTACAGCGCGCGGGGCTGCGCCTGGCGCGGCGGCCAGGCGTCGTAGCGGCGCCAGGCGTTGGTGCCCGTCTCGAACGCGTACGCCTCCGCCAGCCGGGGATCCGCCGTCCCCTCCAGGTGGTGGCGAAAGAACGGGAGAAAGACGCTGTCGCGAAAGAACGAGCCCGTCTCCCCGTGCCGGATGTCGCCCAGCCGGTCCGCGGGTCCCGATCCCCACTGCCCGTGCGACCAGGGCCCCACCACCAGGTGGTTGGCGATCCCCGGGTTCTGCGCCTCCGTCGCGTGGTAGACGGCGAACGGGCCGTACACGTCCTCCGCGTCGAACCATCCCCCCACCGTGAGCACCGCCGGCGGCATGCGCCGCAGGTGCGGGGCGACGGCGCGGCGCTGCCAGTAGTCGTCGTAGTTGGGGTGCGCCGCCAGCGAGTCCCAGAACGCGACGCTGTCGCCGTAGAACCGCGCCTTTACGTTGCTCAGCGGCCCCAGCTCCAGGAAAAAGCGGTAGCCGTCCTGCGTACCGATGTCGAACCCCGGCCGGCCCTGGCTGGTGGGAGCGCGGCGCGGAAACCCGAACCCGTTGTAGAAGTGAAAGGTGTGCGCCAGGAACAGCGCCCCGTTGTGCCGCCAGTCGTCCCCCACCCACCAGTCCCCCACCGGCGCCTGCGGCGAGGTCACCTTGAGCGCCGGGTGCGCGTTGATGGCCCCCACGGCGCTGTAGAAACCGGGGTACGACACGCCGTACATCCCCACCCTGCCGTTGTTGCCGGGGATGTTCTTCGTCAGCCACTCGATGGTGTCCCAGGTGTCGGTGCTCTCGTCCGTGTTGCGCGGGCCGTTGTACGAGGTGCGCTGCGGCCGCGCGTCGTCGAAGGTGCCCTCGGACATCCACCGCCCGCGCACGTCCTGCAGCACCATGATGTAGCCCAGCCGCTGGAACGACGCCCAGGTGCCGCCGGCGGGGTTGAAGCGCGTGCTGCCGTAGCGCCCCACGCTGTACGGCGTGCGGCGGAGGATGATGGGGTGCGGCCGGGAGCGGTCCTTCGGGACGTAGATGGCCGTGTACAGCCCCACCCCGTCGCGCATGGGGATGAGCGTGTCGATCCGGGTGTAGTGCTCCGCCACCCACAGCGAATCCACGTCCTGCGCCGCGCCGGGCGTGGTGAGGAGCGGGAGGACGAACAGGACGAGGAGGGAGAGCAGGCGTCGCATGGATGGGCTCTCGGGAGAAGGATGACGGATGCACAAATGCTGATTTTTCAGCACGATGTGCAACATCGCTCGGTGGCTGAGAGGTGTCAACCCTTCCGTTTCGTTGCACGCGTGCGGCGACGGTCGGC
>DASQBH010000976.1:0-3795 GCA_035635315.1 Longimicrobium sp. | reverse complement strand
GGCCATCCAGACCGCGGTGCTCCCGGTGGTGGTGGCGCTCAACGCCGTCGGCAACGGGTTGCTGCGCCTGTTCGGCGTCCGCCGCGGCGAGAGCTCGGGCGAACACGTCCGCACCACCGAGGAGCTGCAGTACATCGTCCGCGAGAGCCAGGCGGGGGGGATGCTCCGCCGCGAGTCGGCCGACGTGGTGCAGGAGCTCCTGGAGTTCGGCGACCTGACGGCGGGGGAGGTGATGGTGCCGCGGGTGCGGGTGGTGGGGCTCCCGGTGGGGGCGTCGTTCGAGGAGGTGACGCGGATCGTCCGCGAGTCGCCGCACACGCGCTACCCCGTGTACGAGGGAAGCCTGGACCACATCGTGGGCGTCGTCCACATCAAGGACATCCTGCGGCGGATGCCCAACCGCCGCGCCCTGCGGCCATCGGAGGTGCGCGAGGTGCCCTTCATCCCCGAGACGTCGGGGATGGACTCGGTGCTGCGCGCCATGCGGCGGGTGAACAGCCAGATGGCGGTGGTGATGGACGAGCACGGCGGCACGGCGGGGGTCATCACCATCGAGGACCTGTTCGAGGAGGTGGTCGGCGAGATCGAGGAGGGGTGGGTGCAACGCCCCGGCGCCGACCGCGACCCCACGGGCCGGCTGCGCGTGGAGGGGACCATGCGCATCAGCGAGGTGGGCGAGGAGCTGGAGCTGGTGCTGGAACACCCGGAGGTGGACACGGTGAGCGGCCTGGTGCTGGCCCTGCTGGACCGCCCCCCCGTCGTCGGCGACACGGTGGAGTGGGACGACGTGCGCTTCGAGGTCACGGCCACGGAGGGCCACGGGGTGACGGAGTGCGCCGTGACCCCCCTCCGCCAGCGCCGCGCGGACGACCGCGAGTAGGCCAGGCCCCAACGGCAGAACGCAAAGTGCGCGGAAGGGAAAGAGTACGCGGGGGCGGATTCCCCCCTCTGCGTACTCTTTCGCTTCCCCGGCATGTCGTCGGCGCAGCGGTTCCGCCCGCCGGGAGCTGACGGGATCGGGCGTCCCCATGGAGGACAAGAACGTCGTGTTCCGGAAGTCCCTGTAAAAAAAGAGGTTTGCCACATCCAGCGCCACTCGGAAGACTATTCTCTTGTGACGTGTGGAACGTTACATTCGTCATCCTTCGCGCCCTGCCCTCCGCTTGATCCGCGCAGCTCCCTTCATCCTCCGCCGTTCCGTCCATCATGTCCGTCTCCTCGCGCCCGCCGCTGCCGGCGATTGCCGGGCTGCGCTTCTACGCGGCGATGCACATCGTGCTGCTGCACACCCTGCGCGCCGGCTGGCTGCCGCCCGAGGTGGCGCGGCTGACGAAGTGGGGCGCCAGCACGGCCAGCCTGTTCTTCATCCTCTCCGGCTTCATCCTCACCTACGCGTACGCCTCGCACGGCGGCGGGCTGCGGGTGCCCGCGCGCGAGTTCCTGCGCAGGCGGCTGGTGCGGCTGTACCCGGCGGCCATCGTCTGCCACCTGATCGCCGTTCCGCTGGTGTGGCACACGTACGGGCCGGTGGAGCGCTGGCTGCGGGCCGCGGCCACGGCCGGCGGGGTGCAGGCGTTCTGGCCCCCGTTCGCCAACTCCTTCGACAGCCCCGCGTGGTCGCTTTCGTACCTGGCGCTGGGGTACCTGCTGCTGCCGTCCGTCCTGCGGCGGACCGCGGAGTGGACGCCGCGGCGGCTGCTGGGCGGGATGGCGGTGCTGTGGGCGGCCATGCTGGCGCCGGCGGCGGCGTTCGTGCTCGCGCAGCCGGCGAACCCGGTGTGGCGCACGGCGCTCTTCACCTTTCCCCTGGTGCGGCTGCCCGAGTTCCTGTTCGGCGTGCTGCTGGCGCGGCTGCTGACGGGCCGCGAGTGGCCGCGCGTCCCGGCCTGGGTGGCGCCCGCCGCCGCGGCCGTGCTGGTGGGGACGCTGGTGCTTACGCCCGAGGTGCTCTTTCCGCTGAACCACAACGGCCTGTGGGCGCCGCTGCACGCCGCGCTGCTGTGGGCGCTGGCGGTGGGGTCCCCCGGGTGGATGCACCGCGTGCTGGGCGCCGGCCCGTCCCGCCGGCTGGGCGAGGCCAGCCTGGCCATCTACCTGCTGCACGTTCCGCTCTACGCGTGGATGCTGCACCTGGCGGGCGACGTGGCCGCGTGGGGATCCCTTCCCTCCGCCGCATTCTACGCCGTCTATCTGGCCCTGGTCGTGGTGCTGGGGTTGGCGCTGGACCGCGCGCTGGAGCGGCTGACCCGGCGGCTGCGCGCCCCGGCCGCCGCGCCCGTGCCGCGGATGGTCCCCGCGCCCGCCGCGCCTCTCGTGTCCGCTACGCACTGAGCCGCGCCGGAGAGCGTGCCACTCAGCGCTCGCTCTCGAGCCTGAAATGGGGTCGTCCCCACATGAAACGCTGCCACGGAGCCGTCCCCGTGGTCTGCTGTGGGAGGGAATGTAAACCGGTCCGCGGCGCGTTCGATCCCCCGGGGCCGCCGTCGCATTGCCGGCGGCGGCCCCGTGCAGGATCCGCGAAAAGGACTGAATTTAGGTTCATCGCGGATTTCGTTGCACGCCACGCCTGGCGGGAAGCGGGGGCGGCTCACCATGGGCGACACCGTGCCCTGCGCGTCGGCAGGGGCAGGGCGCACCGGGCTTCCCTGGGGACGTCGGGAACGGCAGGCGGATGGAAGCCCGGCAGGGAGCCATCCGCATTTTTTGGAACACCTTTCCCGCCGCAGCGCCCCGCAGCCCACCATTCCGGCTTCGCCCGATGCGCAATCCGTCGAACCGTCCCCTCGCGCGAACCCTTGCTGGAACGCCCCCGGCCTTCTCGCAAGCCCAGGCTTCGCAAGATCGCGCATCGGGTGTTGTGAAGGAGGCTCCGGTGCGCTTGCGGGGGACGTCGGAGCAGGGGTTGGGGACGAGGATGGCGGGATAGGTATCTCCCCAAAAACGCGGATGGCCCCCTGCCGTGCGTCCGTCCCTCTGCCGTTCCCGACGCGTCCACGCACGCGTGGAGCGACCCCCACCCACCGCCGTGCCCTGACACCCGTTCACTGCATTGCAGGTCATCTCGACCTTTGGAGCATGACGCGCAGTTTGCAACCAAATCCGCGATGAACCTGAATTTACGCAGAGGAGAGAAGGGCGGAGCGATCCGCTCCTCCCGATCCATGCTTCCTTGGCAATCTTATTGTGCCATAAACTTGCGGAAATCTTCGATTCCACCTATTCTCCGGGTCCATTCTCCGCCCGCTGACCCGCGCTGCGGCTTCCCCCGGCGCACACGGCGCGCGAAGCCTGCCTGTCATCCTCTCGTGCGGAATGCAGCCCGACGAGCAAGAAGATCCTGGACATATCGATCGTGTCGGTGGAGTCATTCGATCCGAGCCCGGAGGCGCACGCGGAGCTGAGTAACGACTGGCAGTGCACGGGCTGCGATAGCGGCTGCGGCAACATCTGGCCCTGAAGAGCGGTAACCCTGAAGCCCTGGAGATCTATCCGATGAAAAAACTGACGCTGGAACTGGACGCGCTGCGGGTCGAGTCGTTTGAGGCCCTGGTCCCGCAAACGGAAGCTGGGACTGTGCATGGCAACGAGAACCAAGCGGTAACCTGGGCCTCGGTATGCCGCCCCTGCATCAACTCGGACCAGCCCAGCTGCACCTGCTGAGCGGCATTGCTGGCGGGATGGACCGGCGGCCCGCCCAGTTCCGGCGCGGGCCGCCGTTCCCTTTTGCGCGGCGGACGCGTACTTTCATCGGCTCTTTCGCCCGCGCACGTGCGCGGGCGTCTGCATCCGTGCCAC
>DASQBH010000975.1:0-2349 GCA_035635315.1 Longimicrobium sp. | reverse complement strand
GCTCTCCGCGGATCGCATCGATCCCGCGCGCTGGTACCTCACCCCCGGCGACTGAATCGACAGGACGACGAGCGAATCGAGAATCCAGCACTCGGCACTCGGCACTCGGCACTTTCGCACTTTCGCACTTTCGCACTTTCGCACTTTCGCACTCCGCCCATGCGCCTCACCTACCGGATGTTCCAGGACGACGACTTTCCCGGGCTGCAGCGGCTCTGGGAAGAGGCCACCGGGTGGGGCGGCCTCACCGCGGAGGTGTGGCGGCGCTACAGCCAAGACGCGCCGCTGGGCGGGATGGCGTGCGCGGTGGCGCAGGAGAAGAAATCGGGCAAGATCGTGGGCCAGTTCGCCTTCATCCCCTCCCTGGTATCGGTGGATGGAAAGGTGGTGCGCGCCTTTCGCCCCGCGGCGCCGATCGTAGGGAAGGAGGCGCGCTGGGCGGGGCTCAACCCCATACGCCACCCGATCGCCATGATGTACGCCACCGCCGTGCGCACCCTGCGCGACCGCGGCGACGGCCTGATCTACATGCTGCCGGACCCGCGCTGGCTGCGATTCTTTCGCATGTTCCCCCGGCTGGTGTGCGGCTCGTTTCCGCTCTGGCGCATGCCGCTGCCGCTGGCCGCCCCCCTGCCCCTCCCCGCCGGCTACACCGCCGCGCCGCTGGCGGAGCTCGACGCGCGCGTCGACCGGCTGTGGGAGGCCGCCGCGCGCGTCCACGACTGCTCCGTGGTGCGCAACGCCCAGGCGCTGGCGTGGAAGACCGGCGACGCGACGTACGACGTGCTGGGCATCGAGCACGGCGGAGAGCTGGTGGCCGTGGTGACGTCGCGCCACAAGGGCGACCGGCAGTGGCTGGTGTGCGACGTCCTGTTCGCGGACGCGGGCGAGCCCCTGCGCGCCGCGCTGGCCGCCGCCTGCAACCTGGCGGACGAGCGCGCCCGCGCGGCCCCGCCGCAAAAGCCGATCGCCAAGGCCGCCGCGCTGGTGACGCCGGTGATGGAGCCCGCCGCCCGCGCGCTGGGGATGGAGCGCGACCGCTACGACTTTCCCCTGGTGATCGACGTGCTGGCGCCGTCCATCCAGCGCGAGCAGGTGGCGCCGGCCCGCTGGTACGTCAGTGCCAACGACTGACGGGCGGCTGCGCATCGTGGTGGGCGGGTACCTGGGGCTGGCGCCGGCCGGCGGGTACGCCTGGGACCACCTCCACTATCCGCTGGGCTTCGCCGCGCTGGGGCACGACGTGTGGTACGTGGAGGATACCGGCCTGTGGCCCGTCTACCAGGCCGGCGACGCGGCGGACTGCGCGGCGAGCGTCGCCTTTCTGGCCGCGGCGATGGAGCTGGTGGGGCTGGGGGAGCGCTGGGCGTACCGCGACGAGGTGTCGGGCCGCTGCTTCGGGCTGACGGAGGAGAAGACGCGCGAGGTCTGCCGCACGGCCGACGTGCTGGTGAACCTGTCCTGCGCCAGCGTGCCGCGCGACGAATACGCGTCCGTCCCCGTGCGCATTCTGCTGGACACGGACCCCATGTTCACGCAGATCCAGTACGCCGAGGCGGGCGAGGGATTCACCCCCGGCGGATCGGGGATCCGGGCGCTGGTGGCGGGGCACACGCACCACTTCACCTTCGGCGAGAGCGTGGGAGACGATGGATGCCGCATCCCCGCGTGCGGGGTGGACTGGAAGCCCACGCGGCAGCCGATCCACCTGGCCGAGTGGCCGGCGGTGGCGCTTCCGTCGGATACAAGCGCCGCGTTCACCACGCTGATGAACTGGACCGCCGGCCGGCCGCTGCGCCACGCGGGAGAGAGCTGGGGGCAGAAGGACGTGGAGTTTCTCCGCCTTGCCGAGCTCCCCCGCCGCGTCCCCGGCCTTCCACTGGCGGTGGCGGTCGGGCAGACGGGCGGCACCGGGGAGCCGTTCCCCCGGGCGTGGGCAGAGGGGCTGGGGTGGCGGGTGCTGGATCCCGACGTCTGCGCGCCGGACCCGGCGGCGTACCGCGCCTTTATCCAGGGATCGCGCGGGGAATTCTCCGTCGCCAAGGAGACGTACGTCAAGGCGGGAACTGGATGGTTCTCCGGCCGCTCCGCCAGCTACCTTGCCTCCGGGCGTCCCGTGGTGGCGCAGGACACCGGCTGGAGCCGCCACCTGCCGTCGGGAGAAGGCCTCTTCGCCTTTCGCACCGTGGACGAGGCCGCCGCCGCGCTCGACGCCGTCGCCGCCGAGCCCGCGCGCCACTCCCGCGCCGCGCGGCGCATCGCGGAGGAGCACTTCGCAAGCGGCGCCGTCCTCCGCCGGCTGCTGGCGGATGCGGGGGCGTAAGAGAGTGCGAGAGTGCGAGAGTGCGA
>DASQBH010000974.1:0-2996 GCA_035635315.1 Longimicrobium sp. | reverse complement strand
CAGGATCTGGTTGTGGGTGATGGTCACGTCGCGCCCGTCGCGCACGCGGATGCCGCCGTAGATCGCCGGGTAGCCTTCCTCGTTCTCGATCACGTTGCGCGAGATCACGATCCCGTTCGCCTGGACGTAGCCGCCACCCGGCTGCAGCGCCCCCGCGCCCTGGATCTGGATGCCGAAGCGCGTTTCGTCGCCCTTCCAGTGGTTGTCCGTGATCTGCAGGTACGGCACGCCCACCGCAAAGATGCAGAAGCTGTAGCCGCAGTCGATCTCGTTGCCGGTGATGCGGATGTGGGGATAGCCCTGGGGATCGGGATTCAGCGCCAGGATCGGCGCGTAGCCGTACTCCGCGTCCAGCTTGAGCCCGGAGATGGTGACGTGCCCCACCCACAGGTCCAGCAGTACGAAGTCGTTCCCCGGCGCAAAGCTGAGCCCCGCGCCCGGCTCGGCGCAGGTGAGGGTGACGCCCTCCGTGGCGACGGTCACCACGCTGTCCAGCGGGATGTTGCCGGAGATGGCGATCACGTCGCCGGACTGGGCGGACGCCAGCGCGGCCCGCAGCTCCGGGTCGGTGTGCACCACCGCGGTGGGCGACTCGGCGCACGCCCTGGCTGACGTCAGGCTGGGCCCGGCGTCGCGTGCGGCGGTGGTGACGGGCTGGTCGCAGGCGGCCAGCAGGGCGAGAAGCGCGAGGGAGGCGGCGCGGCTGTCGATTCGCATGGGCGCTCCATGGGATGGGGGTGGGATGTCCGCGCGGCCGCCTGGAACGCACGGCCGCACGGAGAACGGCCAGCGGCCGCGGGGAAGCTGGTGCGGCGCCGGCGCTGCAGGGTCTCGGGATTCAGAACGCGCCGATCCGCGGAAACATGACGGGTGGGGATGATGCGTTATACCGATTCTCAGAATCACGTGTGCATTCCGAAGCTGACTTCCTGAGGGAGCGCCGCACGGAATCATCCGGACCTCGATCGCCTGCGCGCGACCGAAGGACCTTGCCAGCAAGACCGCGGGGCTGGCTCCATGCTTCGGAGTCGGCCCCGCGGTTCGAAAAGGAGGTCCTTCGGTCGCGCGCGGAGTGCGGGGTGAACGACGGTACGTCGCGGCGCTCCCTCAGGAAGTCATCGCTTTGCCTGTGCACAGTGAATCAACGCATCTGGTATTATGCCAGGTTCAACGCGGCGCCTCCCTCAGGAAATCACGAGAGTATCCGCTGATTCGAGATTGCGCAGTTGGAGCCCCGCGTGGTTTGCGGGGCTTTTCGCGTTCGGCGCGGCGGCTCCGGCGAGGGTGTGGGGGCGGCGGCGCGGGGCGTGCACAGGGGGTGAACGAACTTTGGAACAGGATCACGGATGAAGCGGCTGGTACTTTTCGACATCGATGGAACGCTGCTCACGGCGGGCGGGGCAGGGGCGCGGGCGGTGCGCGAGGCCATGCTCGAGGTCTACGGCGAAACGGGCTCCATCGGCGGATACAACATGGGCGGCCGCACGGACCCGCAGATCGTCCGCGAGCTGCTGACGCCCGTGGGATACTCGGTGGAGCAGGTGGAGGCGGGGCTGGACGCGCTGTGGGAGGCGTACCTGCGCAACCTGCGCGTGGAGATCGCGAAGGCGCACATCCGCGCGCTCCCCGGCGTTCCGGAGCTGCTGGACCGCCTGGAAGGGTCTGGCGACCCCACCGTGCTGGGGCTGCTGACGGGGAACGTGGAAGAGGGGGCGCGCCTCAAGGTGGACGCGGCGGGGCTGGGCTTCGACCGCTTTCGCGTGGGGGCGTACGGCTCGGACCACTGGCAGCGGCCGGAGCTTCCCGCCGTGGCCGCGCGGCGGGCGAAGGAAAAGACGGGGATCGGCTTCGAGGGCAAGGAGATCGTCATCATCGGCGACACGCCGTTCGACATCTCGTGCGGCGCGCACTTGGGCGTGCGCACCATCGCCACCGCCACCGGCACCCACAGCGCCGACGACCTGGCCGGCCACAACCCCGACTACCTGTTCGACGACCTGTCCGATACCGATGCCGTCTGGCGCGCCATCATGGAGTGAAACGGATCTCACGCGGAGAAGAACGGATGAGCCGCGGAGAATCTCTTCTCCGCGGCTCATCTGTTCTCCGCGTCTCCGCGTGAAAACCGTCTCTGAACGCATGATGGACGAGCAGGCTCCCGCGCCGAAGCACGGGAGCCCTGCATCAATCCCGGGGACGAGGAGACGGGCTACTCGTCGTCACCCTCATCGTCGTCTTCGTCGTCATCCTCGTCGTCCGTGCTGACGCGCGGCGACGGGGTGTCGTCGAAGTCGGGCATGTCGTGAATCCAGCCGGGCGGCGTGCGGCCACGGCGTAGATACAGGTCGCGGAACAGGTCCACGGCCTCGCGCCGGGCGTCGGGACGCTCCTCTTCGGGGAGCGCCCACAACAGCAGGTCCAGCACGGCCGCGGCGTCAGCCACAGGCACCGCGTCGTCTGGCCCACCGGCCATCCCCTCCCGCAGCTCGCGCGCAAAGTAGCGCTTCCACAGGCGAAGGTTGCGCTCGTACGGCACGGAGCCGTCGATGAACTTCTTGGTCGCGCCGACCTTTACGCCTGCTCGCTTGGCGACCTTCCGGAGCGACGTACGGGCAACCTGCGCCCGCACATGCTCACGAATCCGGTCGATGGCGGACTCGCCTGCACGCTCGCTCACAGGCTCCTCCCGCGCGGGAGGAACCGGGGCTCTTGTGCACTTCGTTTACGTTGAGTTGGCTTACACTCTACAGATTAGAGCCCATTTTTGCTTCGGGCAAGAGGCAGAACTTCAAAGTTCAACACTTATACAACGTGGACACCGGCAAGGCCCCGCCTCATCTACGCGAGATGCCGCGCGGTTGCTTGGAAAATAGCGCCCCCGCGGGACCGTGCTGAATGGGACCGCCGTGGTCACGCTTGCTCACCTGTGGCGCATTCGGAATGCCCGAAAAGCGCGCGGAAAGTGATCAGAGCAGGGCCATCCCGGCCGCCAAGGC
>DASQBH010000973.1:0-2244 GCA_035635315.1 Longimicrobium sp. | reverse complement strand
CGAATTCATTCGCTCCTGCAGGCGGATGGCACGTTACCGGATGCGGAGGACGAGGGTCGCTGCCTCGCTACGGCTGCCGGCGGGGTCGTCGATCACCATCTCCGCCGCGCGGTCGTTGCGGAGGGTGAAGCGGACGCGGCGGTCCGGCTCGTCCCAGCGGAACCCGTCGACGAAGAACTCGCCGCCGCCCAGGCTCACAATCTCCACGCGCGATGGAAGGGTGCGGCCGTAGTACCAGCCGCTGAGCCGGTTCTCCGTGTCCAGCTCCGCGCGCAGGAACCACTCGCCGCGCTCGAAGGTGATGCGTGCATCGACGAACGGTCCCGTCCGCTCCTCGATCACGCGCAGCGGCGAGATCGCCCGCACCGGCCCGAAGCGGGGAGCCGAGTCGATCAGCTTGCGGAGGAAAAGAAGGGATTCGTCGGAGACTTCGGCCTGCCGCCCGGGAGCGAGCGCCGCGCGCAGCGTCGCCACGTCGCCGTCCACGAACGCGCGGATCAAGCGCATCCCCTCTGCGAGCGTGTCCGACGCCGGGTTCAGCGCCCGCTGCGCCGCGATGGTGGAGATCGACCAGGAGTGCTCGCCCTGCGCCTCCGCCATCAATCGCCCACCCGCCGTATCCACCCGCAGCACGTAGCCCGGCGCCGCCTCGTAGACGCCGGCGAAGCGCGCCAGCTCGGCCGCGGGGGTGGGGACGGGGAGCGGCGGCACCTCGTACGGCTGCCCCAGCACCGCCGCGGCCGACGCGCGGACGATGCGGATCGGCACGTTCACCGCCAGGTCCGGCAGGTAGTTGGCGAGCACCACCACCAGCAGGCCGTCATCGGGAGAGCGCATGAACTCGGCGATGAAGCCCGCGGTGCCGCCGTTGTGGTGGATGACGGGCCGGCCAAAGAGCTCGAAGCGGTTCCACCCGTACGCGTATGCGCGCCCCGCGCGGCCCGTCTGCACGTGGGGATGATGGAATTTGGCGAGCTGCTCGGGCGGCAGGATGCGGCCGGCCGCGAGCGCCTGGTCCCAGCGCAGCAGGTCGCGCGCGGTGGAGTGCAGCCCGCCCCCGCCCGTGTGCCAGCTCGCGTGCACGCAGCCGCGCGGCTGGATGTCCGGCTCGTACCCCGTGTATCCCACCGCCACGCCCGCCGTCTCCTCGCCCGGCAGCACGCGCCCGGTCGCCTGCATCCCCGCCGGCTCCAGCAGTGCCGTGCGCAGGTACTCATCGAACGGCACCCCCGCCACCCGCTCGACCACCGCCGCGAGGAGCGTGTATCCCGAGTTGCTGTAGCGGTACTCCGCGCCGGGCGCGAAATCCAGCGGAAGATCCTTCGAAAACGCGATCAGCTCGTCCAGCGTGCGCGACGAGCAGTCCTCCGTCACGTGCTCCAGCTTGCCGCGCCGGCCCAGGCTGGGGAGCCCGGCCGTGTGGGTGAGCAGGTGATGCAGCGTGATCTGGTCGCCGGCGGGGCGCGGGTACTCCGGCAGGTGGCGCGACACGGGGTCGTTCACGGAGAGCCGCCCCTCGCTCTCGAGCCGCAGGATGGCCGCCGCCGTGAACTGCTTGCTGAGCGAGCCGATGTCGAACCGCGTATCCGGCGTCGCGGCAACCGCGCCCGCCCGATCCGCCAGCCCGTACCCCTGCGCGAACACCTCCCGCCCCTCGCGCGCCACCAGTACGCTCCCCGTGAACCGTCCCAGCGCCGTATACGCCTCCGCGATGCGCCCCACCTCCCGCGCCACCTCCGCGTCCGTCAGCGGCGTTGCCTGCTGCGTCGTCGGCACCGCCGCCGCCGGTTGCGCCGCCACGTCCGCCCATGGCAACGCGGCCAGCAGAATCATCGAGCAGATCGTGCGCACGAACGGCGAAGAGGACATGGGGCACCAGGGGGAGGGGGTGGGATGCGGCGATGGTCGTTCTGTGCCACCAACGGCGTGAAGGGTTGCATCCTCCGCCCCCATCCATAGCTGTCGACGAGACTGGCCGCCGCGTTGAAGAGACAGTGAAGCTCCTCCCAAGAGATTGGGTGCGGACCCCGAGGCGTTTCTCACGGGCACCGGCGCAGGGGTGATACCGGTTGTGTCGGTGGCAGGGTGCAGTCTGAGTGGCTGGGTTTCCTCTCCCTTCAGGGTTCCGGCTGCGGATGGGCGGCCTGCGGCGGGCCGAAGTGCAGGGACACGGTCCCGAGCAGATCATAGTCTATGCCCAGCTTCCACCCATCCGGAGTCAAGCGGAGCGTGACGATCCGGAGC
>DASQBH010000972.1:0-2351 GCA_035635315.1 Longimicrobium sp. | reverse complement strand
GTGGGGAGCCACACCGTGAACCGGAGCATCGCGGACCTGGTGCTCAACGGCTTCGACGCGGCAAAGATCTACACCATCGACGACACCGAAGGCTCGCGCGCGGCGTTCTGGGACGTGGCCGCCGCGTACGGCCGCCGCGTGGGCCCGGTAAGCGTGGGCGCCACGGTGCACTACTTCATCCCCCGCGAGCTCGTCCGCTCGGCGCTGGTGGACGTGGACACGGTCTTCACCATGCTCCCCGGCTTCCGGGTGCCGGGCGACATCCGGGTGACCTACGCGGGCGTGGGGAGCACGGGCGGCAGCGGCTTCGGGGTGGACCTGGGCGTGGCGGCGGAGCCCATCCCCGGCCTTACCCTGAGCGCCGCGCTGGAGAACGCCGTCAACACGGTGGAGTGGAGCGACGACCTGCGCGTGCGCACCGTTACGCTGGACCGCGACGACTACGAGACCGGCGATCCCGAAGCGATCCAGGCGGAGTACGAGGATAGCGAGCGCCCGTACAACCAGGCCGCCGACATTGTGCAGCCGTTCAGCCGCCTGGCAGACTCGGTGCTGGCGCTGCGCGACCAGGGGCTCCCCGCCGTGCTGCGTGCGGGCGCCGCGTACCGCATGGGCACCGGCACCACGCTGTCCGCCGCCTTTCAGAAGGAGCTGAATGATTCGCCCGCCGGCGCGCTGTGGGACCAGCAGCTCAGCCTGGGCGTGCAGCAGAAGATCCCCGTCGTCACGCTGCGGGCCGGGCTGGCCACGGACATGGAAGACGGCACGCTGCTCTCCGGCGGTCTGTCGCTGGGCCCCATCCAGCTGGGCGTGGCCCACGTCACCACCGGCAGCGGCGACGATGAGCGCAGCGGCTGGATCGCGACGTTCGGCCTGGGCGGGCAGAGCGACACGAGCATGCGGTGAGAACGGCAGTGCGAAAGTGCGTGAGTAGGAGACGGTGAGATGGAAGCGGAGGCAACGGGTGCGATCTGCCCGTTGCCTCCTCTTGCTTCATGGAGTGATCCGCAAAAGCAAACAGCGAAAGGTACAGAGGAACAGACAACAGCCAGAGGAACAGAGGAAACCGGGTTCTCTGTTCCTCTGGCTGTTGTCTGTTCCTCTGTACCCCCAATCTTTTCTCAAACGAACGCCGCGCCGGCAGTGGGTGCCGGCGCGGCGTTGATCCTTCTGTCCGTACGCGCGTTACTGGGGCCGGGTGCGGCTGCCGCCGCCGCTGCGCGACGATCCCGAGGACCGCGGCTCCGAGCTGCGCGACGGGGGCGACGACTCACGGCGCGGCTCGGCGCTGCGGGCCGGCGGAGACTCCCGCCGCGGCTCCGCCGAGCGCGCCGGCGGCGACTCGCGGCGAGGCTCCGACTGGCGCGGCGGGCTTTCGCGCCGCGGCTCCGCCTGGCGCTCCTGCGGGCGGCGCTGAAAGGTGGGGCGCTCGCGCGACGGCTCTACCGGCTTGTCCTGCTGCGGCGGCGCCGCCGACTGCTCCGGCTGGCGCGGCTGCGACGCCGACCCGTCGGGGCGGCCGCTGGCGCGCGGCTCGCTGCCGCCGCGACCCTCGCCGCGGTCACGCACCCGCGGCTCGTAGGTGCCACGGTCCGGACGGCTGGCCGGCGCGACGCGCTCGGTGGTCTCCGGGCGCCGTGCCGAAGCCGGGCCGGCGCGGCTTCCGCCCGTCTCCGGACGGCGCGACGACACCGTGCCCTCGCGGGCCGGACGCGTGCTCTCCGGCCGGGTGGAGCGCACGCCTCCCTCGCGAACCGCCGGGGCCGAGCCGTCGCCCGACGAGCCGGGACGACGCTGGGCCGTGCTGCTGCGGGCCGGGGGCGCCTGGCTCTCCGTGCGCTCCTTGTAGCCGTGCAGCGGGCGGCTGCGCGCCGTGCGGTAGTAGTACCGGTCGTAGTACACCCGCCGGCTGCCCCGCCACCGGTAGGTGTCGTAGTACCACGGGCGGTTGATGAGGATGATGCGCACGCGATCGCAGCGGGAGCCGTAATAGCTGTAGCGGCTGTCGTGGTACCAGTCGCCGTAGCCGTCGTAGCAGGCGTACCGCGGATAGTCGTAGCGGGCGCCCATGTGGTACGTGTAGTAGTCCACCGACTCGTACCCGTACAGCGGCTCGGGCACGATGGCGCGGACGATCTCGTCCATGGCGTAGAACGGGTCGCCGTAGATGCTGCGGTCGGCGTCCCAGCCGGCAAAGCGCGGGCGGTACAGGTCGCGCACGCGCCACATCTCCAGCGGCTCGTCCAGGGCCACGGCCATCACGTAGCCCATGCCGTGCCCGCCGCGCACGTGCAGGTAGTCGCGCGAGCCGCGCGAGCCCAGGTGCAGGGTGCGGCCGCGCTCCACCCACC
>DASQBH010000971.1:0-6226 GCA_035635315.1 Longimicrobium sp. | reverse complement strand
CAGCCATCCACCCTGCCGCGCCCCCGCCGTCACCGCCGGCAGCCACTCGCGGCGCAGGATGCGGTCGATCTCCACCGGAGTGTTGGGGTGCATGGGCGGCGCGTAGGTCAGGTGGTAGCCGTGGTACGTGCCGTTGGTGGTGTGCAGGTCGATGACGACGTGCGGATCGTACTCCGACAGCATCCGCGCCAGCCCGCGCGCCTCGGGCGACTCCAGCTTGGTGTGGTCGCGATTGAGGTCCAGCCCCTGCGCGTTGGGCCGCACCCCCATCCCGCCGATCGGGCCGTGCTGCCGCGGCCGGTTGGCGGCGTCGATGCGCTCGTTGCCGTCCGCGTTGTAGATGGGGGCGATGAGCAGCACCAGCGAATCCAGCAGCGCCCCGTGCCGCCCCACGGCGATCTCGCGCAGCAGGATCTGCAGCGACTCCTTTCCCTCCACCTCGCCCGCGTGGATGTTGCCCTGCAGGTAGACGACGGTCTTTCCGCTCGCCCGCACCGCCGCCGGCGACGCGTCCGCCACGCGCCCCACGACGGCCAGCGGCAGCGCGCGCCCCTCGTTCGTGGTGCCGAAGGTGGTCAGGTGGATGAGGGGCGACGCGCGGTCCGACGCCTCCATGAACGCCACCACGTCGGCGTAGCGGCTGGTCTCGCGAAAGTCCGTGCGCTCGGGGTGGCTGGTGAGCGTCTGCGGCACCCGCCCCGCCGTCGCGCACCCGGCCAGGCACGCGCACGTCGCGGCGATCAGGATGGGAGTTGTGCGGATCATTCGCGCGGTCGTGTTCGGTGGATGATCAGGTTCCGCGAGCAACCTACGTCCCCCGCGCCCCGCCGCAAACCCGATCCGGCATCGCGGCCCTCGCGGCTCGTCGGAGGATTTGCACTGCGTCCGCGGCGCCCCCTCCGGACGAGCACCACTCGCCCACCTCCCCCCAAAACCCTGGGGGTGGTTGATCCTGGGCCGCGGGTCCGGTCCCCCTCGCGCGCACCGTGCCTTCTCCCCATCTTCCCCTCGCCCGTACATCACCCGAACCTTTCGCACTTTCGCACTTTCGCACTTTCGCACTTTCGCACTCATGCACTCCCCCGCCCCCGTGACCGACCTCCACCTCGACCTCCCGGCCGCCCGCGCGCTGATGCTCGCCGCGCAGGGGCTGGACCGGCGGCCGCGCCGGCGCGCAAAAAAGGCGGACGTGCTGGCCGCCATCCGCCGCATGGGCGCGCTGCAGATCGACACCATCAGCGTGGTGGCGCGCAGTCCGTACCTGGTGCTGTGGACGCGCGTGGGCGACTACGAGCCGCGCTGGCTGGACGAGCTGCTGGCCGCGGGCAAGGTGTTCGAGTACTGGTCGCACGAGGCGTGCTTTCTCCCCGTGGAGGACTATCCGCTCTACCGCCACCGCATGCTGGACCACGGCTGGGCCGGCTGGCGCTACGCGCACAAGTGGATGGATGCCCATCGTGACGACGCCGCGCGCCTGCTGCAGCACGTCCGCGAGCGCGGCGAGGTGCGCTCCACGGACTTCGAGCGGGCGGACACCCGCGGCGGCTGGTGGAGCTGGAAACCGGAAAAGCGGATGCTGGAAAGCCTCTTTACCGCCGGCGAGCTGATGATCGCGCGGCGCGAGGGCTTTCAGCGCATCTACGACCTGCGCGAGCGCGTCCTTTCCTCCTGGGACGATGCCCGCCTTCCGTCGACGGACCAGGTGCGGCGGACGCTGGTGCTCAACGCCGTCCGCGCGCTCGGCGTGGCCAAGGCAAAGTGGGTGGCGGACTACTTTCGCATGGACAAGACGTCCACCAAGGCGATCCCCGAACGTTTGGCGGATGCCGGCGACCTGCTGCGCGTGTCGGTGGAGGGATGGAAGGAGTCGGCGTACGTGCATCCGGACCACGCCGCCACCGCCCGCACCGCCGCCGCGGGGCGCCTGAAGCCCGTGCTGACGACGCTGCTTTCGCCCTTCGATCCGCTGGTGTGGGACCGGGCGCGGGCCAGCGAGATGTTCGGCTTCGAGTACCGGATCGAGGTCTACACGCCGGCGCCCAAGCGCGTCTACGGCTACTACGTCCTGCCGATCCTCCATCGCGGAAAGCTGGTCGGGCGGCTGGATCCCAAGGCGCACCGCAAGGAGGGCGTGTTCGAGGTGCGAAAGATCCACTTCGAGCCCGGCGTGCGCCTTACCGACCGGCTGATCCGCGAGGTCGCCGGGGCGATCCGGGACTGCGCCCGCTGGCACGGCACCCCGCGCGTGGAGCTCCGCGCCTCCGATCCCCCCGAAGCCGCCGCCCGCCTGCGGGCCGTGCTGGAGGGGTCGGACGCGGACGCATGATTCCGATCGAGGATTTCGTTCCCGCGGCGCCGCCAGTGGAAACGGCACGAGAAAACTCCGTTGACTCTGTTGACTCTGTGTGAGGCCATTCTTTTCCCGCGGATCGGCAGGAGCCTGCTCATCTCCGGAGTATGGTGAGACCGCCGGACTGCCGCGCCGGGCCCGTTTTCGCTAGATTCGTGTGCAACCCATTCGGGGCGCAGAGGATACGGGAGCCCGGCGGCCGCGGCGGCGGAAACCAAAACGCCCCTCCCCTCGTAAATCCTGCCCGCGCAATCGCATCCACATCCTTCACCCGAACGCTGTAAACCATCCCAGATGTACGGGATCGCGGGCCTGCTGACCGGGCGCACCCTGTGCGGGCGCTATCGTATCGACGCGGTGATCGGCCGCGGCGGGATGGGCGCCGTGTACCGTGCCACGGACGAGCGCCTGGGCCGCACCGTGGCCATCAAGGTCATCGGCATCACGGCGGCCGACTCCGCGGAGCACGCCCGGCTGCAGGCGCGCTTTCTTCGCGAGGCGCGCGCGGCGGCGGCGCTGCATCATCCCAACGTGGTGTCCGTGTACGACTTTGGCACGGACCCCGACGTGGGGCTGGACTTTCTGGTGATGGAGCTGCTGCAGGGCGAGGACCTGGCGGTGCGGCTGGCCCGCACCGGCCCGCCGCCGATGCACGTGGCGATCAGCATCCTGCGGCAGGCGGCGCGCGGGCTGGCCGCGGGGCACCGCGCGGGGCTGGTGCACCGCGACGTAAAGCCCGGCAACCTGTTCCTGGAGACCAGCGACCACCCCGACGAGCCGCACGTGCGCGTGCTGGACTTCGGCATCGCGCAGGTGTCGGGAGAAGAAGGCACCGTCACGCACCTCACCGAGTTCGGCCGCTCGCCGTTCTCCCCCGCGTTCGCCTCGCCGGAGCAGATGCGTGGCGAGGACCGGCTGACACCCTCGTCCGACGTGTTCAGCCTGGCGGCGGTGGGGTACAACCTGCTCACCGGCGTGCGGCCGTTCACCTCGTCCGACCCCATGCGGATGGCGGAGGAGACGGCGGATGCCGTGGCCGCGCTGCCGCAGCGTGCCCCCGCGCTCGCCCCGCACCTGCGCGACGCGCTGTGCCGCGCGCTGGCCATCCACCCGCTGGCGCGCTTTCCCGACGCCTCCGCCCTCGCCGACGCGCTGGCGAACGAGAGCGCGCCCGCCCCCGCGCAGGCAGCCGCGGTTCCCGCGCCCGTGCTCCAGCGGCGCATGCGGGCTCCGCTGGGCGCGGTGTCGGTGGAGCCGGACGAGGGCACGCGCCTGCAGACGGCGCCGCCCGCCCGGCCCACGCGCGTCCCCGTGCGGGAGGCCACCGTGCCGCCCGCGTATGCGCCTCCGCGCGCGGCCACCGTTCCGCCGCAGCCGGCGCTCTCCGCGATGCAGCCGCTGGCGCAGCAGCTTCCCGCCGCGTTGAATCCGTCCGCGGTGGCGGCGCAGCTCACGCGCCCGCCGCAGCCCAGCCTGGCGCGCCGGTTCTTTCGCGGATTGTGGAACTTCACCGTCACCACGGCGGTGATGGCGCTGTTCGTGGGCGCGTGGGCGCTGGCGGCCAACGGCGTGATGCAGGGGAACCGCGAGCAGGTGTACGCGGGCGCCACGGCCTCCGTGCTGTTCACGCCGCTGGCCGTGCACCGGCTGACGGGGCGCCGCGGCCGCTACGGGTTCGTGCTCTTCGGCTCCATCATCGCGACGGCCACGGCCGTGTACTACGTGGGGCGCGACACCGACCCCGCCATCATCCTGACGGCCATGTTCGGCATGCAGGTGGTCACCAGCTTTCTGATGTCGCGCCTCACCCGCCGCCGCCTCGTAGCCCCGCCCTACGCCGGCTACTGAGCGAGATCCACCGCACAAAGACGCCCCGCATCGACGATCGATGCGGGGCGTTTCCATGTTCACTTGTCAGGCATTTTGAGCCACAGACGCTCGCGCCTGTGCCGCAGTTGGCGGAGTTCGCACGCAACCTTCCACTCTGGACGGAGATGATTATCTTGCTGGATGCACAGACGACGAATCTATGTGGAGACCAGCATCCCCAGTGCGTATTACACGAGCCGAACGGCGCCCGAGATGGTGGAGCGCCGCGACACCACACGCAGGTGGTGGAGGGAAGCTCTCAGCTTGAGCGAGCTGGTCAGCAGTGCGGCCGTAGTTCGAGAACTGGTGAACGGAACATCCAGACATGTTCACGCCCGCCTTGCATTGATAGGCAGCCTCGAATTTCTCCAGGTGACGGACGCCGCTATGGAAACGGCAGAACTCTACGTCAGGCACAGGATCATGCCCGCGGACCCGCATGAGGACGCGCTGCACCTCGCGCTCGCGTCGCATCATGATTGCGATGCGCTGGTTACGTGGAACTGCCGCCATCTCGCGAATCCGAATAAATTCAACCAGATTCGTCGGATCAACGTGAATGCCGGATTGTCAGTGCCCGCTATCGTCACCCCGCAGCAGTTGCTAGGAGGAGAGCCATGAGCAACCGACCCCGTACAGGTGATCCGCTCCTCGATGAGATCGACGAGGCGCGCCGACGCATCCTCGCGGAATGCGATAACGATCCTCGCAAGGCGCTGGAATCTTACCTTGAGTACCAGAAGCAGTTCGCTGACCGCCTTGTCGATTACTCGAAGGAATCACAGCACGGCAAAACGGCGGCATAGGTGGGAGCGCGCGAGGTTGGCCAGATTGGGGGCCTCGTAGCATTCGCGAGCGTGCCCCGTACATCCGGATCTACAGCCGCCAGTGCCCGTATCCACTGCCGATGTGAGGACGGGGAAGATGAGCGTGCCTGACTCCGACGATCCGGTACTGGAGGAACTGGACGAGGCCCGTCGGCGCATCTTCGAGAAGTGTGGCCACGACACGGAGAAGGTTTTCGACTACTATCAGAAGCGCCAGAAGCAGGTTCCTGACCTCCTGGTCAACTATGAGTCCGAGCTTCGCGAGCGGCCGCGGCGTCGGCGGAGTGCTTAAACGACATCGGAGGGAACGACCCGCATCAACCACCGATGCGGGTCGTTTTCGTTGGAGAATGGCACCCCAGGCCCAAAGGTAAGCTGCGACACGTTTCTATCCACCGTTCGTATCATCCGTCGCGGGACGGTTCACGGAACGATGCGCTACAGGAGATACGGATGACACAGGACGAGATCAACCGGGCCGAGTGGGAGAACCCGGCCAACTGGTCGGATGCGCTGGTGGGCGTGTACTTCAGCAAGCGCGACACGCGGGTGTGGGTGCCCAAGCGGGTGCCCACCTGGGGATGGACGCTCAACCTGGGCAACCCTGCCGCCGCGTGGTGGCTGGTGGGCCTGCTCGCCGGGCTGCCGCTGGTGGCGGGCCTGCTGCGGCGTCGAAAGCACAACTGACCGGGCCGGTGGCGGAGGGACGGGTTTGCGCGGCGGGCGCGGCGGCGTAGTTTGCGCCATCCGCGCAACACCCGTCTTCCTCCACCGGCAGACCACCGTGCTCCCACGCATCCTCTCCCTTTCGCTCCTGCTCCCGGCGGCGCTCGGCGCGCAGCAGGCCATGCCGGGCTACTCGCCGCAGGCCGCCGAACGCGAGCGCGCCGCCGAGGCCGCCGCCGTCGCCGCGCCCAGCGCCCAGCGCGCCGAACAGCACTCGCGCGTGCTTTCCGCCGAGACGCACGTGGCCGGCACCCCCGCCCAGCGCCGCACGGCGGACTACGTGATCGCGCAGATGCGGGAGATGGGGCTGGAGACCGAGGTGCGCACCTACCGCGTCTGGCTCCCGCACGCCACCTCCGCCCGCGTGTGGCGCGTGTCGCCGGACCCCGTGGAGCTGGACCTGCCGGAGCCGGCCATCCCCGGCGACCCGTCCACCACCCAGTGGCAGTATCCC
>DASQBH010000970.1:0-4439 GCA_035635315.1 Longimicrobium sp. | reverse complement strand
ACGTCTCCCCCGCGGTCCGGCCGGCGACGGCCCCGGCCACCGAGTTCTCGGCCGCGCGCGCCATGCCGCACCTGGAGCGGATCGCACAGCGGCCGCGGCCCCCCGGCTCCGCCGCGCACCGCGAGGTGCAGCAGTACCTGGTGGCGCAGCTCCGCGCGCTGGGGCTGGAGCCGTCGGTGCAGACCACGACCGCCGCCGCGGAGCCCCGCGGCCGGCAGAGCGTGGCCGCGACCGTCACCAACGTCGCGGCCCGGCTGCCCGGGAGCGGCGGCGGCCCCGCGATCCTCCTGGCGACGCACTACGACGGCGTGGTGGGCGGCCCCGCCGCCAACGACGCCGGGGTGAGCGTGGCGGCGCTCCTGGAGACGCTCCGCGCCCTCCGCGCCGGGCCGCCCCTGCAGCGGGACGTGGTGGTGCTCTTTACCGACGGCGAAGAGTCCGGCCTGCTGGGCGCGCGGGCGTTCCAGGAAGCGCACCCGTGGGCCCGGGACATCGGCCTGGTGCTCAACTTCGAGGCGCGCGGCACCCGCGGCCCGGCGGTGATGTTCGAGACCAGCGCCGGCAACGCCCCGCTGGCCCGCGGGCTGGCCCGGGGCGCGGACACCCCGGTGGGGAGCTCGCTCTTCTACGAGGTCTACCGCATCCTCCCCAACGACACGGATTTCAGCGTCTTCCGGCGCGCCGGGGTGGCGGGGATGAACTTCGCCTACGCCGGGGGGCTTACGGGGTACCACACGCGGCTGGACGACCTGGCCTCGGTGGACCCGCGAAACCTGCAGCACCAGGGCTCGTACGCACTGGGGCTGGCGCGCCGCTTCGGCGCCGCCGGCCTGCCGGCGGCAGGCGCCGGCAACGCCGTCTTCTTCAACGTCCCCCTGCTGGGCCTGGTCCGCTACGCGGAGGGGTGGTCGCTGCCGCTCGCCGCCGCCGCGTTCCTGCTGGTGCTGGGGACGATCGGCTGGGGGGCGCGCGCCCGCCGGCTGCGGCTGGGGCGCACCCTGCTCGGCTCGCTGGGTTTCGTCGGACTGCTGCTGGGCGTCGCCGGGGTGCTGACGGGGGTGTGGCAGCTCATCCGGGCCACCCACACCGCGTACGCCTGGATGCCGATGGGGGAGACGTACAACGGCGCGCTGTACTTCGCGGCGTTCGTGCTCCTGGCCGTGGCGCTCACGGCCGCCGCGCACCGCTGGGTCCGCAGGCGGCTCACCCCCGCCGAGCTGCTGGCGGGGGCCCTGCTGGTGTGGGGCGTGGCGGCGCTGGCGTTCGGCGTGGTGATGCCCGGCGCCGGCTACCTCTGGCTCTGGCCCACCCTGGCCGGCGCGGCCGGGCTGGCGGCGCTCCTTCGCGGCGGGGCCGAGGCGCCCGCCGAGCGGCGGCTGCTGGCGGCGGGGCTGGGCGCCCTTCCCGCGCTGCTCCTGGTCGCCCCCGTCGTCTGGCTGCTGTACCAGGGGGTGACGGTGCAGGCGGCCGCGCTGCTGATGGTGCTGGTGGTGCTGGTGCTGGGGCTGATGCTTCCGCACCTGGAGCTGGCGCAGCGCGCGGCCGGGCGAACGTGGCTCCTGGCCCCGGCGCTGGCCGGCGTCGCCCTGCTGGTCCTCGCGGGCGTGCGCTCGTCGTTCGACGCGGCGCACCCCCGGCCCAACAGCCTGTTCTACGTGATGGACGCGGGGCGCAACGAGGCGTCGTGGGTGAGCAGCGACGCCCAGGCGGACGCCTGGACGGCGCGCTTCCTGGGCGCCACCCCCACGCGGGGGCCGCTCCGCGAGTACTTCCCCGCCATCGAGTACCCGTTCCTGCGCGCCCCGGCCCCCGCCGTCGCCTCGGCGCGGCCGCCGCGCCTGGAGCTGCTCTCCGACGAGCGGCGCGCGGACGGGCGGGTGCTGCGGGTTCGCGTGCGGTCGGAGCGGGGCGCCGAGCAGGTGTGGGTCAACGCCGCGGGCGCGGAGATCTCCGCCGCCGCCGTCAACGGCCGGGCGCTGGCGCAAGGGGGGCGCGCCACCGATCCCTGGAGCCTGCGCTACGTGGGGCTGCCGGCGGAGGGGATCGAGCTGACCCTGCAGGTGAAGGGGACGAGCCCGGTGAGCATCCGGGCGGTCGACCGCACCAGCGGCCTTCCGGCGCTGCCGGAGGTGGCGCGGCACCGGCGTCCGGACGACACCATGCCCACGCCGATCCTCAACAGCCTGCAGGACGCCACCTTCATGGCGGCGACGCTCGTGGTGCCGCAGGGCTGAGGGCCGGACTGGGATGGAAGCGAATCGGCCGGAAAGGAAAGTGTCCTGCCCCGGACCCGGATGCGGGCGGGAAAACATGACGGGACTGGCGGCGGAGACGCATATATGCGAGAATCAACGTCATTGGCCACGTACGTCTGGAGCGCGAAGCCCGCCAGGGCCGCGCGCCCGGGCCGGCTTGCCGGGACGCGGCACGCGGGAATCGTCCGCATCCGCGTGGTGCCGCTCGACCGTCACCTCGCCCGCCGGAACAGACGGCGCCGGGGCGCGGGGGCGTGGAAAGAGCCCTCCGGCCGGCGGCGGCGCGGGACCCGTGACGCCGGGTGAGGGTTGGAAGCAGGTGGAAACGCAGCGCAGCGGGGCGCAGTCCGCCCCTGCCATCAAGCCAACATTTCTGGAGCAGCAATGAACGACTCGAACAACGAGGTTCGTGGGCGGGGTGCGGCCCCTTCCTCCCCGCCGCAGCAGGAGAGCGGCGGGGGCGGGTTCCTGGAGTCGCGGTTCAGGGACGTGCGCTTCGCGCTGCGGGTGCTGCGCCGCAACCCGCTGTACACGGCCGTCATCATCCTGACGCTCGCGCTGGGGATCGGCGCCAACACGGCGGTCTTCAGCGTGGTGGACGCGGTGCTGCTGGCGCCGTCGCCCTTCGAGAACCCGGACCGCCTGGTGGTGGTCTGGGGGACGGACCAGGCCAGCGACACCCGGCACGAGCCGTCGTCCTGGCCGGACGTGGCGGACTACCGGGAGCGGAGCCGCAACCTGGCCGGCATCGGCGCCATCATCGGGGTGCAGGCCACCATGGTTTCGCAGGGACGCGACGCGGAGCGGATCTCCGCGGTGGGCGTGACCCCGAACCTCCCGTCGCTGCTGGGGGTGAAGCCCCTGGTGGGCCGCCTGTTCACGGACGACGAAGGGAAGGCCGGCGGGGCGCCCGTGGCCATGCTCAGCGAGCGCTTCTGGCGCAGCCACTTCAACGCCGACCGGGGGATCGTGGGCTCCACGATCGTGCTGGATGAAAAGCCGACCACCATCGTGGGCGTGCTGCCCACGGAGGCACGGCAGGGGATCGCGCAGATCCACGGCAAGGCCGACTACTCCGCCACGTACGCGGGCGGAGACGTGCAGGTGTGGCTGGCGCAGGAGCCCACCGGCGACGCGTTCCCCCGCGAGAGCCACCCCTTCCTGGTGGTGGGCCGGCTGGCGCCCGGGGCGACCCCCGAAGGCGCGCAGCGCGAGCTCGCGGGGATCGCGGCGGAGCTGGAGCGCACCTACCCGGAGAACAAGGGCCGCAGCGTGAACCTCGAGCCGTACACCGAGGTCATGTTCGGCGAAAGCCGCACCCCGCTCTTCATCCTGCTGGGCGCGGCCGCGCTGGTGCTGCTGGTGGTGTGCGTGAACGTGGCCAACCTGCAGCTGGCGCGCATGACGGGGCGCAGCCGCGAGATCGCGCTGCGGACGGCGCTGGGCGCCCAGGGCGCGCGCATCAGCTGGCAGCTCCTTACCGAGAGCCTGGTGGTGGCGCTGCTGGGCGCGGTCGCGGGCGTGCTGCTGGCGCTGGTGGGGCTCAAGACGCTGGTCGCCATGGCGCCCGCCTCCATCCCGCGCCTGGAGACGGTGGCCGTGAACGGGCGCGTGCTGGTGTTCACCGCCGGCATCGCCATCCTGGCGGCCATCGCGTTCGGAATGCTCCCCGTGCTCCAGGCCCGCCGCGCCGACATCCGGTCGGTGCTGCAGTCGGGCGGTACCCGCACCTCCGAGACCCGCGGCGCGCGGCGCTTCCGGGGCGGGCTGGTGGTGGCCGAGGTGGCGCTCGCGGTGGCGCTGGTGATCGGCGCGGGGCTGCTGCTGCGCAGCTTCCGTGAGCTGCGCCGGGTCGACCCCGGGTTCCGCACCGCCAACGTGCTGAAGGCCGAGTACGCGCTTCCCGAGACGCGCTACGCGATGGACTTTGCCACCTGGCCCGACGTGCCGGCCATCAACAACTTCCACGCGGGCGTCCTGCGCGAGGTGCGGGCGCTTCCCGGCGTGGAGTCGGCGGCCCTTGCGGGCGTGCATCCCCTGGACCCGGGGATCACCAACTCGTTCGGGATCGTGGGGCGCGAGGCCGAGTCGGCGTCGTTCCCCGAGATCCGCACCCGGATGATCACGCCGGAGTACCTGGAGACGCTGGAGATTCCGCTCGTCGCCGGCCGGGCGTTCCGCGAC
>DASQBH010000969.1:0-4308 GCA_035635315.1 Longimicrobium sp. | reverse complement strand
GTCGTTCACCCCGCACTCCGCGCGCGACCGAAGGACCTCCTTTCCGAACCTCGGGGCCGGCTCCGAAGCATGGAGCCAGCCCCGCGGTCTTGCTGGCAAGGTCCTTCGGCCGCGCGCAGGCGATCGAGGGCCGGATCGGTGACGCATGGCCAGTCCCGCAATCGCGGAAACGAGATCCTTCGGTCGCGCGCAAGCGGTTGAGTAACATCAAGTTCCGGAGGCGCGCTCCCTCAGGAAGTCAATCCTTTGGTTTCGTTGAATGACCAGGATTCTTAACGCACTCTCAGGTGTTTTATCGAGCGGACGGAAACCCCGACAGTGGGATATTTCTTTCTTTTCAGTCCGACGTGCCGCGGGCTTCCCACTGCCACAGGGTCTCGGCCACGTGGTCCACGGCCTCCTTGAGGTGGCGGCGAAAGGTGCTGAAGGAGATGTACAGGCGCTGCGCCGCGCGCTCCTGCGTGGAGACGGGCTCCAGGTAGCCGTAGCGCAGCGCATCCGCCCACTTCTCCTGCCGCGGCGAGGCCCGCAGCGTCTCGGCCGCGCGGCGCAGCAGCGACTGCAGCACGGGGACGCGCTCCGCATCCGACGCGCCCTCCCCCGCCTGCGCCGCGACGACGCGCGAACGGAGGAGCGGGCTGGACCGCAGCTCCTTGGGCCGGGTGAAGCACTTCAGCGCCTCGTGCACGGCGTCCTTGAAGGCGGATTCGTCCAGCGCGGGGGCGGAGGTGGACGGGACAGCCGGGGGCGCGGCGGGCTGCGGCGCGGCGGTGGTGTCCAGCTCGCGCTGGGCCAGCACGTCCAGCCACGCCAGCGGCGGCAGCACCCGCCAGTCGTGGCCAAAGACGGTGAA
This sequence comes from Longimicrobium sp., assembly GCA_035635315.1. Lineage (GTDB taxonomy): Bacteria > Gemmatimonadota > Gemmatimonadetes > Longimicrobiales > Longimicrobiaceae > Longimicrobium. Next base: position 3,455 of record DASQBH010000969.1, on the reverse strand, counting down.
GCCCCGCCCGCCCGCCTCGTACGCCACCTCGGGAACGGGAAAGAGGTCGATGTAGCCGAAGAACGGCGCCCAGAACTCCGCGTTGGCCAGGGGAAAGAAGCTGAACGCCAGCCCGGAGGTGGTGAGGTAGTGCTGCGCGGCCTTGAGAAAGACCAGGCTCTGCGTGGCGCCCACCTCCTGGTACTGCTCCGCGTCCATCCAGAAGCGGAAGAAGGTGGCGCGCTCCCCCGGCCGCAGCGGCGCGCGCGTCTCCAGGTACGCCAGCGCGCGGTCCACCACCGGGTCCATCCGCCGGTCCTCGTCCGTCGCCTGCTCCAGCCGCACCGCCGCCACGAATCCGGCCGCCTCGCCGTGCACCCCCCGCATCACCAGGAACCCCTCCGGCTGGCACCGCAGCCAGTGCATCGCCATCTCCGCCGCCGCCTCGCCCTCGTGCCGCGCCACCATCTCGCGCAGCCGCGGCGCATCCTCCGGACGGGGCGGATAGGGCACGCCCGTGCCCGTGTCGCCCCAGTCGATGAACGGCTTTACGAGCGGGTTGTCGCGGTGGAGAAAGACGTAGTCGCTCAGCACCCGCTGCTGCTCCAGCTCGCCCACCTCGCCCAGGCGGCGGGCGTAGTAGCCGCGGGCGCGGGAGTGCAGCTCGGCAAAGCGGTCGGGGTTGCGCCAGCGCAGATCGGCGGACAGAGCGTCGCGCGCAAGGTCGTGCGGAAACAGCCCCAGCGGCCCGGAATCGACGAACGAGACGGAGCGCAGCCAGTGGAACAGCTCCCCCGCGTCTTCGATCCCCAGCACCTCGGCCAGCAGCGGCTCGGTGGTCACCCGCAGCAGCGCGGACGCCTCCAGCGCGGCGCGGTGGCGCGGCGTGGGCACCTTGCTGGCAAAGCGCTCCAGCAGCGCGCCGATCACGTCCGGCGACTCGGCGGCCGCGAACGCCTGCCCCGGGCGCTGCTCGATGACGTCGGCCACCAGGGTGAGCGCCAGCGGATGGCCGTGGGTAAAGTCCAGCACCGCCTGGTGCTGCTCGGCCGGCACGTCGCGGCGCACCAGGTAGTCGCGCACGTCGTCGGGGCCCAGGTTGCGCAGCGGCAGTGTGCGCACCAGCGCCTGCCAGCCGGGGTCGCTGCGCCACCCCTCACCCGGCGCGTCGCGGCCGGCCAGCACCGTCAGCGTCTCGACGGGGAGCTGGGGGAGAAAGTCTTCGCGCAGCCAGCCGTCCAGCGGGCGCAGCAGCTCGCAGGTGTCCACCAGGATCACCTGCCGTCCGCCCCGCGCGGCCAGCGTCTCCGCCGGCGGCGCGTCCGGCGCGCCCAGGGCCGCGGCCAGGGCGGACTGGAAGGCTTGAGGCGCGGGTTCCAGGTTGCGGGCGTCCAGCTGCGCGGCGCCGGCGCCGGCCTCCGCCGCAACGGAGGCGAACTCGCGCAGCAGCGTGGTCTTGCCCACGCCGCCGGGGCCGTGGACGTGCAGCACGTTGAAGGGAAGCTGGGGCGCGCGGAGGGCGGAGCGGAACACGCCGCGCTCCGATTCACGCCCCACGAACCGCTGGCGGCGCAGCGCGCCCAGGCGGTCCGCAAGACGAGACGACATGGTGGGATGCCGGCGGGGGGAGACGACGGGCGCCGGGACCGGCCGCGCCCTCGACTCTCCCATGGTAATGCAGCCGGCGCAAAACGAAAACAGTTGCGTGGGCCGGGCCCTCACCCGGCTCGTTCCTCGCCTGCCCTCTCCCGCAAACTGCGCGGGAGAGGGGATAAACGTCGCACCGGGCTATGGGGTGGTTCGGACGGGCGGCGGGGAATCGTCCCGTACCGCCGGACGTGGTGCGCGACGGAGGAATCAGCGGCGGCATCCTCTGGCCGGCCGGAGCGCGGGGATGCCGCCGTTACAATCCGCGCAGGCGGATTTGGTGATGTTCCAGCCGCGGTTTCAACCGCCGAAACGGAAGCCGGCAAACCTCTCCGGGATTCCGGGGACGGCAGTGCGGGACGGCGGGCCGCAAACGCCACATGCAGGGTGGGATATCGAAGGTCCGATCCGTCTCCATCAACCAGACGTTCCTGAAAGCTGGCCTGGCGTTGTGCCCGCCGCCCGCGCCACGCAGATTGCGGCGACCGCATCCACAGCCGGGATTTTTGCCGAGGACGCTCATGAGCCGCACCGCACGTTTTCTATTGACGGCCGCGCTGGCCGCAATTCCCGCCGCCTGCACATCCACGCCGGAGCCGGCATCGCAGCCGCAGACGCTGTCGGGGGTGCGGCCGCTGGACGTGAACGGCAGCATGGTGGCGCCGCCGCGGTGGGGGATGGTGATCCACGGCGGCGCGGGGGCCATGACGCCGCAGTCCATTCCGCCGGAGCGGCAGGCGGAGTACCGCGCGGCGCTCACCGGGGCGCTGCGGGCGGGGCACGCGGTGCTGGCGCGCGGCGGCACCAGCCTGGACGCGGTAGAGGCGGCCATCAACGTGATGGAAGACAACCCGCTCTTCAACGCCGGCCGCGGCGCGGTGATCACGGCGGAGGGCCGCATCGAGCTGGACGCGGCCATCATGGACGGCGCCACGCTCAAGGCCGGCGCCGTCGCGGGGCTGCACACCGTGCGCAACCCCATCGACCTGGCGCGCGCGGTGATGGAGCGCTCGCCGCACGTGATGATGATCGGCGAGGGCGCCGAGACCTTCGCGCGGCAGAACGGGCTGCAGATGGTGGAGGAGAGCTACTTCATGACGCCCAACCGCCGCCAGCAGTGGGAGCGCATGCGGATGCAGGACAGCCTGCGCGCCGACAGCGCCGCGCGTGCGGGGCGCACCAGCGGCTACGCGGTGCCGGATGAGCGCAAGTGGGGCACGGTGGGCGCGGTGGCGCTGGACCAGCACGGCAACCTGGCCGCGGGCACGTCGACGGGCGGGATGATGATGAAGCGCTTCGGGCGCGTGGGCGACGTGCCCATCATCGGCGCGGGAACGTACGCCAACAACCGCTCCTGCGCGGTGAGCGCCACCGGCCATGGCGAGTTCTTCATCCGCAACACCGTGGCGCACAGCATCTGCGCCCTGATGGAGTACGGCGGCCTTCCCCTGCAGGCCGCCGCCGACAGCATCGTGATGCGTCAGCTGGTGGCGCAGCAGGGCGAAGGCGGCGTGATCGCCATGGACCGCCAGGGCAACTATACCATGCCCTTCAACAGCAGCGGCATGTTCCGCGGCCGCATCGACGCCGCCGGCACCGTCACCACCGGCATCTTCCGGGACCCGAACTGAGGAGTGGTGCCTCACGCAGAGGCGTGAAGACGTGGAGAGAAACCGTATGAGCGATCGTGACGAATTCGGAACCTGTCGCCCTCGCCCGCGGCCGTCGGAGGCGGTGACGCTGTCGATCCCCCTGGATACGCTGGAGCTCGTCCGGCGGGTGGCAGACACGCGCGACATGTCTCCGGACGCGCTGCTGAAGTTCTACGT
>DASQBH010000968.1:0-2009 GCA_035635315.1 Longimicrobium sp. | reverse complement strand
AGGGCACCACGGCGTCGTCGCTGGAGGGGGCGGTCGAGGTGGCGGAGGACATCGGCTACCCGGTGATCCTGAAGCCGCTCGACTCCAGCCACGGGCGCGGCATCTCGGGCCGGCTGGACAACGCGCACGACATCGGCGTGGCCTACCCGATCACCAGCGAGTACGGGAAGCGGGTGGTGGTGGAGCGCTTCGTGGAGGGGCGCGACCACCGGGTGCTGGTGGTGGACGGGCGCGTCGTGGCGGTGGCGGAGCGCGTCCCCGCGCACGTGGTGGGTGACGGGCGGCGCACCATCGCGCAGCTGATCGACGACGCCAACCGGGACCCGCGGCGCGGCAAAGGCCACTCGCGCACCCTTACCCGCCTCCCCAACGACGAGGCGACGGCCGCGTTCCTGGCCACACAGGGCCTTACCTGCGACAGCGTGCCCGCCGCGGGGGAGCAGGTCTTTCTCCGCGCCACGGCCAACCTGTCCACGGGCGGCACCTCCATCGACCGCACGGACGAGATCCACCCCGACAACGTGACGGCGTGCGAGATGGCGGCGGGCGTGGTGGGGCTCGACATCGCCGGCATCGACGTGCTTTCGCCCGACATCACCGTCCCCTTTCGCGAGAACGGGGCGGTGATCATCGAGGTGAACGCCGCGCCCGGGCTGCGGATGCACACGCATCCCACCGAGGGCACGCCGCGCTACGTGGGCGCGCCCATCATCGAGATGCTGTATCCGCCGGGGCAGCCGTACACCATCCCCGTCATCGCCATCACCGGCACCAATGGCAAGACGACCACGACGCGGCTGACGGCGCACCTCTTTCGCCAGACGGGAAAGACGGTCGGCTTTACGACCACGGACGGCGTGTACCTCCAGAACCGGCTGGTGATGGAGGGCGACATGACGGGGCCGTTCTCCGCCAACATCATCCTGTCGAATCCCACCGTCGACGTCGCGGTGCTGGAGACGGCGCGGGGCGGCATCATCCGCGCGGGGCTGGGCTTCGACGAGTGCGACGTGGGCGTGGTGCTCAACGTCTCCGCCGACCACCTGGGGCTGCGGGGGATCAATACCCTGGAGCAGCTGGCGGACGTGAAGTCCGTGGTCCCCGCCGTCGTAAAACGCGAGGGGCACGCGGTGCTGAACGCGGACGACGCGCGCGTCTACGCCATGCGCGACCGCAGCGGCGGCGACATCGTCCTCTTCTCCACCATGGCGCCCGGCGAGAACCCGCTCTTCGAGGACCACATCGAGCGGGGCGGCATCGGCGCGCGCATCGAGGACGGCGAGTTCGTCATCCGCCGCGGCCGGCTGCGCATCCCCATCGCCACCGAGCGCGAGGTGCCGCTGATGATGGGCGGCGCCGCGCGCTTTCAGCGGCAGAACGTGCTGGCCGCCATCGCCACGGCGTACGTGCAGGGGGTGCGGTACGACACCATCCGCGCCGGCCTGCTGTCGTTCTTCCCTTCGCCCAGCATGACGCCGGGGCGGCTGAACCTGCTGCGCGTGGGGAACGCGCGCGTGCTGGTGGACTACGCGCACAACGCGGCGGCCGTGGCGGGGCTGGTGGAGATGGTGACGGAGATCCCCGCGCGCCGGCGCATCGGCGTCATCACCGTCCCCGGCGACCGGCGGGACGAGGACATCCGCGACCTGGGCCGGCTGTGCGCCGTGCTGGACCACGCCATCGTCAAGGAAGACCACGACACCCGCGGCCGCGCCCCGGGCGAGATCGCCGGCCTGGTGATCGAGGGGCTGCGCGAGGGCGGGATGCACGTGGACGCCATCGAGACGGAGCTGGACGAGATGAAGGCCGTGGACCGCGCGATGTCCAACCTGCAGGAGGGCGACCTGCTGATGGTGCTGGCCGACAAGGTGCCGCCGGTGCTTGCGTACGTGCAGCGGTTCACGGAGGGGAGCGCGGCGGTGTAGGGGAATAGGGAATAGGGAATAGGGAATAGGGAATAGGGAATAGGGAATAGGGAATAGGGAATAGGGAATAGGGAATAGGGAATA
>DASQBH010000967.1:0-4875 GCA_035635315.1 Longimicrobium sp. | reverse complement strand
GGTGTCGACGATGGCGTTCAGCAGGCTGATGCCCGTGGCCGACGTGTCCTGCGTGATCTCCCAGATCCCCACGCCGCTGCCGCGCTGCAGGCTGAGCACCGTCTTGTTCTTGATGGTCTGCAGGCCGTTGTAGTAGTAGCCGTTGCTGTCGTCCTTGTACGGCGCCTGCGCGTCGCTGCGCACCAGCGCGCGGTACGACAGGTCGGCGCCGCCGGAGCTCTTGCCGTAGAAGGGCACGCCCAGCACCGTCTTGCCCTGCGGCAGCCCGCGGACGTCGCGCCAGTAGTCCAGCGACGAGACCGCCAGGTTCCAGCTGGAGTGCGGCGTACCGCTGGAGTAGGCCATCAGGAACAGGTAGTCCACGTAGTTGAACACGTCGCTGCCGATCCACTGCCCGTAGTAGCTGCCGGCCGCCACCGCCGCCGTGAGCATCTTGCCGCGGCTGTGCATGGCCGTGTCCAGCGCGCTCATCAGGGTGGAGAAGTTGGCCGACTCGGTCGCGTCGCTGGGGAACTCCCAGTCGATGTCCACCCCGTCGAGCGAGTAGTTGTTGACAAAGGTGACAAGGTTGCTCACGAAGTTGGCGCGCGCGGTGGAGCTGGCCGCCATCTGCGAGAAACCGGAGTCGTCGCCGCCGCTCCACCCGCCGACGGAGATGAGGACCTTGACCCCCGCCGCGTGCCCCAGGGTCACGAGGCTGTCCAGCCGCGCGTTGCCGTCCATGGCCACGCCGGTCAGGCTGCCGTCCGACAGGGGATCGATGAAGGCGTAGTTGATGTGTGTGAACTTGCTGTACGGAATGCCGGCCGCCGACCCCGAGTAGTAGGGAAAGTAGCCGACGACGCGCGACGTGGTGGCGTTCATCGCCAGCGCCGGCGCCACGCCCCGGGGTGTCGCGCCCGTGGGGCCGGAGTCGTCCACGCAGGCGGCAAGGCTCGCCACGAGCGCAGCCGTGAGCAAAGGCTGGGTCCACCGCATCATCACCCCCCGCGTAAAGGTCCCGCAGCCGGACGACCTCATCCGGCCCGGGATCCGCGCCGAGGCAACAACCATGCTAACGGAGGGGGTAAAATGATACACCACAGCAACTTGCCAGAGTAAACAGTTGCGGGTGCCCGGAGCGGGGAGGAGGGGGTGTTTCGGCGGGGCTCTCCCCCTGCCTGCGCCGCTAGTTCCTCGCGGTTCGACAGCGACCCCTCGCCCCCGACTTCGGGGAGAGGTGGTGTGATCGGAGATTCGGAGTGCTTTGGCGAAGGGGGTGCGGGACGTTCCGGGGAAAGGCTGTGGAGGGGGACCTCACCCGTGCGCCAGCGGCAGCCGCACGGTAAAGGTGCTGCCGTCGCCCGGCGCGCTGGCGACGTGGATGTCGCCGCCAAGGAGGCCCGCCAGCCGCCGCGCGATGCTCAGCCCCAGCCCGCTGCCGCCGGCGCGGCGGATGAGCGGGTGCTCGGCCTGCCAGAAGGGATCCCAGATCTTTTCCATGTGCCCTTCGTCGATCCCGATCCCCGTGTCCGTAACCGCCACCGCCACCCACCCCGCCTCGCGCCGCACCGCCACCTCCACGCGCCCGGTCTCGGTGAACTTGGCGGCGTTGCTCATCACGGCGCGCAGCAGCTCGCGGCAGCGGCGCGGGTCCGTCTCGGCGGTGGCGCCGCCCTCTTCGGTCACCACCTCGAACTCCACGCCGCGGCGCCCCAGCACCCCGGCGAACTCGCGCGCCACCTCGTCGGCCACGGCGCACAGGTCCACGTGCTCCAGCTGGATGCCGCTCTCGCCGGAGTCCAGGCGCGCGTAGCCCAGCACGTCCTCGATCATCCGCTGCAGCGTGCCGCCGTTGCCGCGAATGCGGTCCAGGTGCTTGCGCTGCACTTCGGACAGGTCGCCCGCCTCGCCGTCCAGCAGCAGGTCGGAAAAGTTGACGATGGCGTTGAGGGGCGTGCGCAGCTCGTGGCTCACGATGGAGAGGAAGTCGGTCTTGGCCTGGTTGGCCGCCTCGGCCTCGGCGCGGGCGATGCGCTCGCGCAGCAGCAGCGAGTCGCGCTCGGCCGCGGCGCGGCGGCGCTCGGTGATGTCCTCGGCGATGCAGTACACGCCCAGAATGCCGCCCTGCACCACGATGGGAACCAGCGTGACCCGCACGTCCACGCGGCGCCCGCGCTGGTGCACCAGCACCGTCTCGGCGCCCTGCGGCTCGCCCGCCGCCGCGCGCGAGAACAGGCGCCGCAGCCGCTCGCGGTCGTCGGGTGCGGCGAGCGACCAGAAGGTGGCGGAGCGCAGGTCGTCGGCGTCGTACCCCGTCAGCGACTCGGCGGCGGGGTTGGCGGTGCGCAGGGTGCCGTCCAGGTCGAACGAGAAGACGGCGTCGGGGTTGTTCTCGAAGAGCGAGCGGTAGCGCTGGCGGCTTTCCTCGTACCGCTCCGCCACCTCCTTGCGCTCGGTGAGGTCGCGGGTTATCTGCCCCAGGCCGATGAGCTTTCCCCCGGCGTCGTGGATGGCGGTGAGCACCACGCTGGCCCACAGCCGCGAGCCGTCCTTGCGCACCCGCCAGGCGACGGTCTCGCAGCGGCCGTCGCGGCCGACGGTGTGCAGGTCGCGCACAGGCGCGTCGCCGTCGAGGTCGTCGGGGGGGTAGAAGATGGCCAGCGGCTGGCCCAGCACCTCGTCCTCGTCGTAGCCGAACATCCGCCCCGCGCCTTCCGTCCAGGTGGTGACCCGGCCGTCGGGGCTGAGCAGGATGATGGCGTAGTCGGTAACGTTCTCCACCAGCAGGCGGTACAGCTCGTCCCTGCCGGGGAGCGCCTGCGCGCGGGCTCGGGTGCGGTGCGGCATGCGTTGTCGGTTGGCTCGCGAAAGCGCCGGCGGCGCGGGGCGTATGGAACGCGTGCAAATTGTCCGCCGGGAGCGGTGCAGATTATCCTGCTCTCCGGTGGCGGTGGGGGCAAGGGGCAGGGGCCCTCACCCGGCTCGTTCCTCGCCTGCCCTCTCCCGCAAACTGCGCGGGAGAGGGGATAAACGGCACGGGCTGAGGTGCGCCTCGTTTGGATCGTCGCCCGTGGTGGGGTGCGGAGCCGGTTGCGGACGCGCAGAGGTCCTGGACGCCGCACACGACCCGGCCGCCGTGTCCGCGCAGGCGGACAGTGTGACGTTGTTGCCGCGAATTCATTCGCTCCAAGAAGCCGGCGGATCGGGATCCGGTTGCGGACGAGCAGGTGCCTGGGCCGCCGCACACGGCGTGGCCGCCGAGTCCGCGCCAGGAGCGAATGAATTCGCCGCTGGGAAAACGCGAAGTCCGCCTGCGCGGACTGTAGCCGCTGGGTGCGGGGCGCCGGACACGCAAGGGGTGCAGGCCGCTGGACATGGTTGCGGACGCGCAGTCGCAGGGGAACGCCGCACACCGCCCGGCCGCCGTGTCCGCGCAGGCGGACAGTGTGACGTTGTTGCCGCGAATTCATTCGCTCCGAGAAGCCGGCGGATCAGGATCCGGTTGCGGACGAGCAGGTGCCCCGGATGCTGCACACGGCCGGTCCGCCGAGTCCGCGCCAGGAGCGAATGAATTCGCCGCTGGGAAAACGCGACGTCCGCCTGCGCGGATTGCAGCCGCTGGGTGCGGGGCGCCGCGACACGCGAGAGTGCAGGCCGCTGGACATGGTTGCGGACGCGCAGTCGCAGGGGGAACGCCGCACACCGCCCGGCCGCCGTGTCCGCGCAGGCGGACAGTGTGACGTTGTTGCCGCGAATTCATTCGCTCCGAGAAGCCGGCGGATCGGGATCCGGTTGCGGACGAGCAGGTGCCTGGGCCGCCGCACACGGCGTGGCCGCCGAGTCCGCGCAGGCGGACTTTGTGTAGTTGTTGCTGCGAATTTATTCGCCCGGGACGGTGCCTGCGGAAACGGGGCCTGAGGTGAGGACGGGGCTGGCGGAAACGGGGCCTGGGGTGAGGACGGGGCCGGCGGAAACGGGGCCTGGGGTGAGGGCGGGGCCGGCGGAAACGGGGCCTGGGGTGAGGACGGTGCCGGCGGAAACGGGGCTTGGGGTGAGGACGGGGCCGGCGGAAACGGGGCCTGGGGTGAGGCCTGGGGTGAGGACGGTGCCGACGGGAAACGACCTGGCTGCGGACGGGCCCAGCGGATCCGCTCCTGCAGGCGTCGTGATAGACCCTGGCGAGGCACCTTCGCTCCCGTGCAAGCAAACGGTTCTCGGCTGGGGGGTATCACAATCGGCATCAACCGTCCCCGATCGCGTGGGGGCGGTACATATTTCGGGAGATGCGTATGATCCGGATCGGCGTGACCGGAACGGACACCGGTGTGGGCAAGACGTACCTGAGCACCCTGCTGCTGGCCATGATGCGCCGCAAGGGGCTGAACGTCGCCGCCATGAAGCCGGTGGAGACGGGAAAGGTGGGCGACGACCCCACCAGCGACGCCGCGCGCCTGCGCGAGGCGGCGGGGGCGCAGGACCCGCTGGAGCACGTGCGCCCCGTGCTGCTCTCCGAGCCGCTGGCGCCGTGGGTTGCGCTCGCGCGCGCCGGCGGCCCCGGCGTGGACGTGGGGAGGCTGGACGCCGCCTTCCACGAGGATGGCGTCGCGCCCCTCCGCCAGCTGGTGGTAGGCGCGGTCCAGCGCGGCCAGGTCCACCGTGCCGCCGGAGCGGGCCAGCGCCACCCACGGCGCCAGCGGCTCCGCCAGCAGGATCGGCCGCACCAGGTCGATCGGGTCGCCGGCGCCGGCGGCCTCGCGCAGGCGCATGGCGTCGCTGGCGGGGTCGTCCGCCTTGACCCCCGTCTCCACCGGCTTCATGGCGGCGACGGAGAGGCCGCGCCTGCGCAGCATCTCCAGGAGCACGGTGGAGATGTAGGTCTTGCCCACGCCCGTG
>DASQBH010000966.1:0-7390 GCA_035635315.1 Longimicrobium sp. | reverse complement strand
AGCCTGGGCGTGCGCCTGTCCGCGGAGCAGACGGCGGACGCCATCGTCCGCGGCACCATCCGCTCCGCGGAGGAGCAGACCACCAACTTCGACCCCCAGCCGGACCCCACCGGGCGCATCCAGCGGCTGGAGGCGCGGGTGCAGGTGAGCTTCGACGCCGAGATCTTCGACGTGCGCAACGACAAGGTGCTGTGGCGGGGCACGGGCCTCACCGCCATCGGCAACTTCGAGCCGGGGCGCGAGGACGTGGACGACGGGCGCAAGAAGGCGCTGGAGCTGGTGGTGCAGAAGATCGTGGAGGGGGCGCAGTCGCAGTGGTGACCCTTTCCGCGCTGCGCATCGCCTCGCGCGGCAGCGAGCTGGCGCTCTGGCAGTCGCGCACGGTGCAGGACGCCCTGCGCGCCGCCGATCCCGCCCTGCAGGTGGAGATCGACGTCATCAAGACCACGGGCGACAACATCCAGGACGTGCCCCTGGCCAAGATCGGCGACAAGGGGCTGTTCACCAAGGAGCTGGACGCCGCCCTCCTTTCCGGCGCGGCGGACCTGGCCGTCCACTCGCTCAAGGACGTCCCCACGCGCCTGCCGGACGGGCTGACGCTGGCGGCGATCACGACGCGGGAAGATCCCCGCGACGTCGTCATCCTCCCCCCCGGGCGGCGCGGCGGGCTGTACTACCTCAAGTCCGGGGCGAAGGTGGGCACCAGCTCGCTCCGCCGCCGCGCGCAGCTGCAGGCGCTGCGGCCGGACCTGGACATCACCGACCTGCGCGGCAACCTGAACACGCGCCTGGCCAAGCTGGACGCCGGCGCCTACGACGCCATCATCCTGGCCGCGGCGGGGGTGCTGCGCCTGGGCTGGGCGGAGCGCATCGGCCAGTACCTGGACCCGCCGGCGTGGCTCCCCGCCGTGGGCCAGGGCGCGCTGGCCGTCGTGGCCCGCGCGGACCGGCCCGACGTGCTGGACCGCCTGCGTCCCCTGCACGATCCCGCGGCCGCCGCCTGCACCATCGCCGAGCGTGCCCTGCTGCGCGCGCTGGAGGGCGGCTGCCAGGTGCCGATCGGCGCACTGGGCTCGGTGGATGAGGACGGGGACGTCATCCTCCACGGGCTGGTGGCGGACCTGGACGGCCGCCGCATCCTCCGCGTGCAGGAGGTGGGGTCGATGGATGACGCCGAGTCCGTCGGCCGGCGCGCGGCGGACGCGCTGCTTGCCAGGGGCGCGGGCGAGATCCTGGCCGGCATCCGCGCCTCGCTCACTCCGGAGCCCGCCGCCCCGTGAAGCCGCCCGTCCACCCGTCGGCCAAGATCCTGTCGCGCGACGAGGTGCTGCACCGCTTCGGCGGGGCGCGCTGCGGGCGGATCGTCTTTACCAACGGCGTGTTCGACCTGCTGCACCGCGGCCACGTGGAGTACCTCCACGCTGCCCGGGCCCTGGGCGATGCGCTGGTCGTCGCCGTCAACACCGACGCCTCCGCGCGGCGGCTGGGGAAGGGGAGCGACCGCCCGGTGAACGGGGAGGGGGACCGCGCCTTTGTCCTTGCCGGCCTGGCGTGCGTGGACGCGGTGACGCTGTTCGACGAGGACACGCCGCGCGAGCTGATCGCCGCGCTGCTGCCGGACGTGCTGGTAAAGGGCGGCGACTACACGGTGCAGACCGTCGCCGGCGCCGCGGAGGTGATGGCGGCCGGCGGGCGGGTGGAGATCATCCCGCTCACGCCGGGACGGTCCACGACTTCGATCCTGGAACGAGCGAGGAGGGGAGGGGAGGATGGCTGACGAATCGATCCGCGCCGACGGCCGCGCGCCCGGCGAGCTGCGCCCGGTGACGCTGGAGCGCGGCGTGGGGCTGTACGCCGAGGGCTCGTGCCTCATCACCGCGGGGCGGACCAAGGTGCTCTGCACGGCGTCGGTGGAGCAGGGGGTGCCGCCCTGGCGCCGGGGGCGCGGCGAGGGGTGGGTGACGGCGGAGTACGGGATGCTGCCGCGCGCCACCAACACCCGCAACCGCCGCGAGCGCAAGGAGGTGGGCGGCCGCACGCAGGAGATCCAGCGCCTGATCGGCCGGTCGCTGCGCGCCTGCGTGGACTTTGCCGCCATGGGCGAGTGGCAGATCACCATCGACTGCGACGTGCTGCAGGCGGACGGCGGCACCCGCACCGCCTCCATCACCGGCGGCGCCGTGGCGCTGTACGACGCCTGCGCCTGGCTGCAGCAGCGCGCGGGGCTCTCCGCATCCCCCTTTCGCCACTTCGTCGGCGCCATCAGCGGCGGCATCGTGGACGGCGCGGTGGTGCTGGACCTGGACTATGCCGAGGACGTGCGCGCCGAGGTGGACCTCAACGTCGTCGCGCGCGAGGGCGGGGGGTTGATCGAGGTGCAGGGCACCGGCGAGCACGGCGACTTCACCCCGGAGCAGCTGACGGCGCTGGTGGGGCTTGGCGCCGGCGCCATCCGCGAGCTGAACGCCCGGCAGCGCGCCGCAGTGGGCGGATGACGCGGCTGGTCGTCGCCACCCGCAACGCGGGCAAGGTGCGGGAGATCGGGGAGATCCTGTCGGACGCGCCCGGCTGGGAGGTGGTGGGGCTGGACGACCTCCGCATCCCCGAGGCGCCGGAAGAAGACGACATCGAGGGATACGAGACGTTCGAGGAGAACGCCCTGGCCAAGGCGCGGTACTTCGCGGAGAAGACGGGCGAGCTGGCGCTGGCGGACGATTCCGGGCTGTGCGTGGACGCCCTCGGCGGCGCCCCCGGCGTGCGCTCCCGCCGCTTCGCCGCGGTGGACGAGGCACGGGGCGAGCGGCAGGACGGCGCCAACAACCGCCACCTGCTCGCGCTCCTGGCCGACGTTCCCGACGCGCGGCGGACGGCGCACTACGTCTGCGCCGCGGCGGCCGCGTGGCCGGACGGGCGCGAACTGGTGCGCACCGGCACCTGCGACGGCGTGATCCTGCGCGAGGCGCGGGGGACGGGCGGCTTCGGCTACGATCCGCTCTTCTTCGTCGAAGCCGAGGGGCAGACCTTCGGCGAGCTGCCGGCGGACCGCAAGAACGCCCTCAGCCACCGCGGCCGCGCCGTGCGTTCCCTGCTGCAGGCGCTCGCAGGGGTTGACGAAAAGGGCGCGGGTGCCTAGGTTTTTCTACTCAAATCGGGGTGTGGCGCAGTCCGGTAGCGCGCCTGCTTTGGGAGCAGGAGGTCCTCGGTTCGAATCCGGGCGCCCCGACTGAGCAGGAGCAGGACAGGCGCCAGTAGCTCAGGTGGATAGAGCAACGGCCTTCTAAGCCGTAGGTCATAGGTTCGAGTCCTATCTGGCGCGTGAAGGCTAAACCCCCGCGATTGCTGCAGTTGCAGCGGTCGCGGGGGTTTTCCGTTTTGGAGCCTTTCCGGGGTTTTCATCTCATCTCATACCGAATCCGCAAAAACAAACAGCGAACGGGACAATGCTTTTCCGGATTTCGCAAACTGACGGAAGTTGGCCGAACCGGTTCGCGATTCGCGGTCGGCGGACCGTGCGGCGGCTGCATCGACCTGGGGGGCACTTGTCAGGCGCTCATCAGGTGTTCATACTTCCAGGTACACCAACCATTCGTTTTGGGACTTGTAAGTAACAATTGGAAAACGCGCGCAATTAATTTTGCGTCGCGGAGCAGGGGAGCGCTTTGCTGTATGGGTATGTGGCGCGGTGCAGACTCGCAGCACCATTTCGTGTGCATTCAGAATATCCATTAACGACTTTCCGTGAACCAAGCCCCGGGCGCGCCGCGATCGGGACGCCTTGATCGCAGCTGGACGAGGAGCCTGCGCTCCGCGTGAAAACCCAGAACGCCAAGTGGGATGACGATGCCGCCCTTCGAGCCCGGAAATCTGCGTCCAGTGACGGTTGTGGAGCGGCACCCCGCGTTCCCGACCCGGGAGCCGCATCGCCCACAGCCTCGCCGGCACCCATGAGCGTCATGGCCATCGAGACCGGGTCCCGCGTCGCCCACCCGCCCGCCGGACGCACCGAATCCCTCCACCACCTGGTGGAGGGGTGGGCGGCGCGCACGCCGGAGGCCGTGGCGCTGGTGTGCGGGGAGACGCGGCTGGGCTACCGCGAGCTGGACGCGCGGGCCAACCGGCTCGCGCGCCACCTGCGGGTGCTGGGCGTGGGGCCCGAGGTCCGCGTGGCGATCTCGCTGGAGCGGGGTCCCGAAGTGGTGGTTGCCGTGCTGGCGGTGCTGAAGGCCGGCGGCGCCTGGGTTCCCCTCGACCCTGCGTACCCGGCCGAGCGGCTGGCGTACATGCTGGCCGATTCGGCGGCGGCGCTCCTCCTCACCCGCGCCGGGCTGGCACCGGGCTTTCCCGCCGGACCCTGGCGGGTCGTCCTCCTGGACGAGGCGGAGGACGAGGCCGCCCGTCTCCCCGCGACCTCGCCCGGCGTGGCGATGGCGGCCGGGAGCCTGGCCTACCTCATCTACACCTCCGGCTCCACGGGACGCCCCAAGGGGGTGATGGTGGCGCACGGCGGCCTGGCGGCCCTGGCGCGCGCGCAGGCCGCGCTGCTGGCCACCGGCCCGGGGAGCCGCGTCCTTCAGTTCGCGCCGACGAGCTTCGACGCCTCGGTGGCGGAGATGGGGCAGGCGTTCGCGGCGGGCGCTTCCCTCGTCCTGGCGCGGCAGGAGGAGCTCCTTCCCGGGCCGGGCTTCGCGGCGCTCCTGCGCGAGCGCGGGGTCACCCACGTCACCCTTCCCCCTTCCGTCCTGGCCGCCCTTCCGCCCGCGGAGCTCCCGGCGCTGGAGGTGCTGGTGGTGGCGGGGGAGGCGTGCGGGGCGGCGCTGGTGGAGCGCTGGGGGGAGGGGCGCCGCTTCGTCAACGCCTACGGCCCCACCGAGGCCACAGTGTGCGTGACGATGGGCGACTGCGCGGCGGGCGAGGCCGTCACCCTTGGCCGGGCGCTGCCGGGGGTGCGGGCGTACGTGGTGGCGGAGGGGGGGCGGAGGGCGGCGCCCGGCGAGGCGGGGGAGCTGTGCGCGGGAGGCGGCGGGGTGGCGCGCGGCTATCACGGGCGCCCCGCGGCCACGGCCGAGCGCTTCGTCCCCGACCCGTTCGCCGGCCAGCCCGGGGCGCGGATGTACCGGACGGGCGACCTGGTGCGGGCGCGGGAGGACGGGCGCCTGGAGTACCTGGGCCGCATGGACCGGCAGGTGAAGGTGCGCGGGCACCGGGTGGAGCTCGACGAGGTGGAGGGGGTCCTCCTCTCGCACCCCGGCGTGGCCGCGGGGGCGGTGGCCGCGTACCGGGCGGCCGACGGGGTGCTCACCCTGGCGGCGCACGTAGTCCCCGGCCCCGCCGCGCCCTCCGACGCGGAGCTGCGCGCGTGGCTGGCGAAGCGCCTCCCCCCGTTCATGCTCCCCGCGAACTTCGTCCGCCATGCGGAGCTCCCGCTCTCGCCCGGCGGAAAGGTGGATCGCGCGCGCCTCCCGCGCCCCGAGCCCCGCACCCCGCCGGAGGGAACGCCGCCCCGGACCGCCACCGAACGCGCGCTGGCGCGGATCTGGGGCGAGGTGCTGGGGATGGAGAGCGTCCCCGTCGACCGCCTCTTCCTGGAGCTGGGCGGGCACTCGCTGCGGGCGATGAGCGTCCTGGCCCGCGTCACCGAGGCGTTCGGGGTGGAGGTGCCGCCCCACGTTCTCCTCCGCTCGGGGAGCGTCCAGGAGGTGGCGGCGCTGCTGGACGCGGCGGGCGGCGGCCGCGCGGCGGGGGGCCCCGCTCCGGAGTGCGCCCCCCGCGGCGGGGCGCTCCCCGTGTCGGTGGCGCAGGAGGCGACCTGGTTCTTCGAGCAGCTCGCGCCGGGGCAGATGGCGTACCGCGCCCAGGCGCTCCTGCGGCTGCGCGGGGCGCTGGACGTGGGCGCGCTGGAGCGGAGCCTCACCGAGATCGTGCGCCGCCACGAGATCTTCCGCACCACCTTTCCCGTGGAGGGCGGCGCGCCGGTGCAGCGGATCCACGCCCCCTGGCGGGTGGCGCTCCCGGTGCGCGAGGTGGCGGACGAGGCGGAGCTCGCGGAGCGCGTGCGCGAGGAGTTCATGCGCCCCCTCGACACGGCCCGCCTCCCCCTGGTGCGGTGGAGCCTGCTCCGGCGCGCCCCCGGGGAGCACGTGCTGCTGATGGTGGAGCACCACTTCGTGCACGACGGCTGGTCGTTCGGGGTCTTTCTCCACGAGCTGCGCGCGCTCTACCTGGCCTCGCTCCGCGGCGAGAATTCTCCGCTTCCCGAGCCGGAGCTGCAGTTCGCCGACTACGCGGCGTGGCAGCGCCGGTGGATGGAGAGCGAGGCGGCGGAGGCGAAGCTCGGCTTCTGGGAGCGGCGGCTGGCCGGGGTCCCGGTGCTGGAGCTTCCCACCGACTTTCCGCGGCCCCCCGTCATCCGCTTCCGCGGCGCCACGGAGCGCGTCCGGCTTTCGCCGGCGCTGGCGGCGGAGGCGCGCGCCTTCAGCCGCGAGCACGGGGTCACCCTCTTCGTCACCCTGCTGGCCGCCTTCCAGGCGCTCCTTGCCCGCTACTCCGGGCAGCGGGACTTCTGCGTGGGGAGCGCGGTGGGAAACCGCGGGCACAAGGCGTTCGAGGGGGTGATCGGGATGATCGTGAACACGGTGGCGCTGCGGGCCGACCTGGACGGCCGCCCCACCGTGCGCGAGCACCTGCGGCGCGTGCGCGAGACCACGCTTGACGCCTTCGCGCACCAGGACGTCCCTTTCGAGCGGGTGGTCCGGCGCCTCCAGCCGGAGCGCAGCACGGGCACGCTCCCCCTCTGCCAGGCCCTCTTCTCCTTCCACAACGCGCCCATGCCGGAGCTTTCGTTCGGCGGGGTGGAGGTGGAGGTGGAGGAGGCGCAGGGGAACGGCTCGGCCAAGTTCGACCTGCAGGTGGTGGTGATCCCGCGGGCGGAGCAGGGGGTGGCGGAGAAGGCGGACGAGGTGGTGATGGTGTGGGAGTACAGCACCGATCTCTATGCGCGGGACACCATCCTCCGCATGGTCGACCACTTCCACGCGCTCCTGGCGGGGCTGGTGCGGGGGCTCGACCGACCGGTGGCTGAGCTCCCGCTCCTGGGCCAGGCGGAGCGCCGCCAGGTGGTGGAGGAGTGGAACCGCACGGACGCGGAGTACCCCGCGGGCTCCTGCATCCACCAGCTGTTCGAGGCGCAGGCGGCGCGGACGCCGGACGCTGTGGCCGTCGTCTTCGAGGACGCGTCGCTCACGTACGCGGAGCTGAACGCGCGCGCCAACCAGCTCGCCCACCACCTGCGCGGCCGCGGCGTGGGGCCCGAGGTGCGGGTGGGCGTCTTCCTGGAGCGCTCGGCGGAGCTGGTGGTCGCGCTCCTGGGCGTGCTCAAGGCCGGGGGCGCGTA
>DASQBH010000965.1:0-5168 GCA_035635315.1 Longimicrobium sp. | reverse complement strand
AAGGTCGATCGATGGACGCCGGAGCAGGTGGCCACCTGGAAGGCGGGGGGCACGGTGGAGATCGAGAACGCGCGGACCAAGCAGATGATGCCGATCGGCCCCGGCTACTGGCGCGACCTGGAGGCGAACCGCGAGCGGCTGGACATCCTCGCCGCCGCCGCGCGGGTGACGGTGCCGTGGCTCATCGTCCACGGCGACGCCGATGCTTCCGTGCCGGTGGACGAAGCCCGGCAGCTGTTCGACGCCGCGGGCGAGAACACCGAGCTGCTGGTGGTGGAGGGCGCGGACCACGGCTTCAACGCAAAGCACCCGTACGCCGGCGCCACTCCCGAGCTGCGCGTGGCCGCCGAGGCCACGCTGGAGTGGTTCGACACCCACCTCGATTGACACTTTCGAACGAGCGTTCGAAGAAGGTGTGGACAAGCGCCGGGGGCGTCGTTAGTATACCCGCTTCCGGCCGCATGCGAGCTTTACAAATCCTGGCCCTGACCCCTGCTGGAGAACCAGATGCCCTACGTGATCGCGGAGCCCTGCATCGGCACCAAGGACGCGAGCTGCGTCGAAGTCTGCCCGGTGGATTGCATCTACGAGGCGGACGACCAGTACTACATCAACCCCGACGAGTGCATCGACTGCGGCGCGTGCGAGCCCGAGTGCCCCGTGCAGGCCATCTTTCCCGATACCGACGTGCCGCCGGAGTGGACCGACTACATCGAGAAGAACCGGGTGCTCTCCGACAAGTGAGCCGCCACGGCCGGACGCACCAGGGGCCGCCTTCCACACCGGGAAGGCGGCCCCTCGCTCATCCGCACCCGGCCGTCCTGCCGCAGAGCTCAATTCCCCACAGCCTCGGATTTGGAATTGGCATCACACCCGAATCCGCCATGCACTGGATTGGGACGATCGCTGTCATCCTGAGGGAGGCGCCGCGCGTACCCAGCTTCTCGCACGATTGCCTGCGCGCCGACCGAAGGATCTTTATCGGGAACGGGCGGCCTCTCGCGCGGAACCCAACGTAGCCGACAGGACCCTGCGCCCATCGTAAAGATCCTTCGGTCGGCGCACAGGCGTTCGTGCGTCTGGACAGGGAGGGGTGCGCGCCTCTCTCAGGATGACACCGTTTGCCGAATCCGTATCCGAAATCTCTTTGCGGATTCGGTTTACTCCCTGGGCTTGTCGCGGTCGCGATACTGCGCCCACTCGGTGTAGGTCTGCAGCGTGCGGTCGCCCACCTTTGCGCCGGCCAGGCGCAGGGGCGCGTCCAGCGGCTGGTCCTGCTTGCCGCGCGCCGCGGCGTGGATGGGGTTGGACGACGAGTAGCGGAGGCGCGTGGAGGTCACCTCCACCGTCTGCCCCGGCTGCACGGTGCCCCCGGCCTCGGGCGCCAGCACGATGCGGTCGTCCCCCTCGCCCGCCTCCACGCGCAGGTCGCGCAGCGGCTCGCGGCCCACGTTGGTTACGCGGGCGCGGAACCGCACGCGCTCCTCGAAGCCCCACGAGTCCGTCTCGTGGCTGCCGCGCAGCCCTTCCAGGCGCACGTGGCCCGCCAGCTCCTGCAGCACGGGGCGGTTCACCTCGGCCAGCTTGCGGTTCTCCACCGCTTCCACGTCCTGGCCGAACTTGATCACGTTCTCCACCGCCACCACCTGCCAGTATCCGTCGCGCCGGGCCATCCGCAGCCGCAGGGGAAAGCTCTCGTCCAGGTCCGGCCGGTGCAGCCGCAGGTCGGCGCGCACCGTGTTCCCCTCGCGCGACACGATCTCCAGCCCCGCGAACTCCACCCCGTCCACCCCACCGCCGCCCGCCAGCGCGCTGCCGGGGCCGTCCTCGCCTTCTTTCTCCGCGAACGCCTGGCGCAGGTCGCCCTTTTCCACGCCCTTCAGAATGCCGTCACGCAGCTCCGACACCAGCATGGGCTTCAGCCCCTGCACCAGCGTTCCCGCCAGCTCGGCGCCCAGCGCGGCAAAGCCTTCCTGTCCCTCGGCTTCCTTGCGCGCCTCCTCCATCCCGCGGGCCACCAGCTCGTCCACCGTGCCCGCCACCACGCTGTCGACGGCAACGTACTTCTGAAACGCCTCGCGGTCGTGCTCGCGCACGGCGTTGGCGGCCTGCTTGAGGGAGTACTGCGGGGTGCCGCGGTAGTACGTCCAGCCGCCGCCGGCGGCCACCAGCACGAGTGCCGGCACCGCTACGATCAGGATGCGCTTGTTCATCGAGATTCGGAGAAAAGGAGGGAACAGATGGAGGTGAGGCCAGAAAAGATAGGGACGAAGCGGGCGCCCATCAAGCCATGCACCGTCCGCCTTCGCGCCCAACCAGCTGCGACAACTGACTGGAGGTACAGAGGAACGGACAACAGCCAGAGGAACAGAGGACCAGTTCCCATTCTTTCCTCTGTTCCTCCGGCTTTTGTCTGTTCCTCTGTACCTTTCGCAGTTGTTTTTGCGGATTCGACACGAGGCCCGCCGTCTCCCGGCTCAGCGGACGCGGGTGAGGTTGTCCAGCGTGCCGGACGAGCGGGAGAGCGCCCACGTCCCGTCCACGGGTGCGCCGCCGGAAAAGCGGATGCGCACGTCCATCCACGAGCCCACGATGGCCGCGCCGCGCGCCTCGTCGCCGCGGACGTCCACCAGGGGCATGGGCGCGGGGCCGAACGGCGGCAGCGTGAGCGTTCCCTCGTAGCCGTGCTCGCCGCGGACGATCTGCAGCGTCCCGCGCCTCGCCTCGCCACTCACCACCGTCTCGAAGGTATAGACGCCGCGCGGGTCCACGGCCCCCACCGTGTCCGGCGCCGCCAGGAACTGCTCCGCGACGCCGAACGTCTCCCGCTCGTTCCAGTACACCTGTTCGCCCGTGTTCGCCAGCACCGCGATCACCAGCCGCTCCCGGGGATACACCGCCAGCACGGCGCGCCCGGAGGGCAGATTGCCGGAGAACGTCATCGCCTGACGCCCGCCCGGCGTGGTCCGCGGCTCCCACGAGATGCCGACCTCGGTCCCGGCCCCGTCGCGGGTGCGCTGCGGCGTCCACAGCAGCGCCAGCGTCCCGGCGGAGAGAAAGCCCGGCTGCAGGTGCGCCGAGCCGAAGCGCACCAGGTCCTCCGCGGTGGAAAGCAGGCCACCCGCCGCCCACTTGTAGCTGTTGTCCACGTAGAAGGCGTTCCTGCGCCCGCCGCCCTGGCGCGGCACGTAAAAGCGGCTGCGGTGGGGGATGATGCTGTCCACCTCGTCCGGCCCCGTGCTCCGCATCCCCAGCGGCTCGAATACGTTGCGCCGCATGAACGGGATGAAGGGCTCCCCGGCGGCGCCCTCCATGGCCGCGCTGAGCAGCACGTACGCGTAGCTGCTGTACCCGTACTGAGTCCCCGGCTCGAAGCGCAGCGAGTCCGCGGCAAAGATGGCCAGCGCATCGGCCACGGAGGCGTAGTGCTCCGTGCGGTCCACGTCGGCGTTGCTCGTGTAGTGGCGAATGCCGCTCTGCTGCGCGGCCAGGTGGCGCACGGTCAGCGGCCACGGCTTCTGCGGAAAGGCCGGCACGTACCGCTGCACGGGCGCGTCCAGGTCGATGGCGCCGCGGTCCAGCAGCACGCCCAGCCCCGCCGCCGTGAGCGTCTTGCTCACGCTGCCGATGCGAAAGCGCGTCAGCGGGGTCACGGCCGTGCGCTGCTCCAGGTCCGCATGGCCGAACCCCTCCGACCACACCACCGTGCCGTCGATGGCCACGGCCACCTGCATGCCGGGAACGTCCAGGTGGCGGCGGTGCGCCTCCACCAGCGCGCGGGCGCGGCCTGCCGCGGCGGCGTACACGGCCGCGGAATCGGGATCCGGGGCGGATGCGGGCGAAGCGGAATGGGCGGGCGCCGCGGCAAGGGCGAGCGCGGCCCCGGCTGCCGCGCACGGGCGCAGCAGCCGCAGGATCGGCGGGTTCATGGGATCGATGGATTCGGTGGGAGGGAGCCGGGCCCGGCGCGGGGCCCCGCGGGTCAGGGAGCCATGCCGATGGAGGCGAGCAGGCGCATCTCCTCGCGGGTGAGCTGCAGCCGAAGCAGGTCGCGCGCGACGCCCTGCTCCGGCGTGCCCGGCGGCATCTCGCTCAGGGCCCGGCGCCGGCGGGCGACGGCGTCCACTTGGGCCAGCACGCGCCGGCGCTCGGCCTCCGGCACGCTCGCGGGGCGCGGGGCGGCGCGCAGCGCCTGGCGCTCCCGGTCCAGCGTGTCGCGCGCGGCGGCGAAGCGGAGCTCCGCCGCCACGTGGCGCAGCCAGGGCCGGAGCCAGGCCCGGGCCTCCGCGTCCAGCGGCGCCGGCTGGCCGCCCACCGTCCACGCGACGGCCGGCGCCCCGCCGGGACCGGGGTGGACGGCAAGGCGGCGCGCGCCGGGGACCGCCACCTCCTCCACCGTCAGCAGCCCGCCCGCCGGCACCCGGATGCGCTCCGGCTCCTCGCTGATCCGCACGTCGCCGCGGATGATGGCCTCCATGCGGGTGCCGTCCACGCGCCACTCCGCGCGGATGCGCCCGGAGTCCGGCTGGACGGCCGCGGAGCCGGCGACCGGCTCCGCGCCCGGCGTGGCCGCCGCCACGGGCGCCAGCACCAGCGCCACGGCCAGGGACGCCAGCGCCGCGCTTCCCCGGCGCGGCGGCGCGGCCCGGCGCTCCGGGTCCAGGATGGCGAGCAGCCGACCTTCCAGCCGCGAAGGGTGGGCGGCGGGGATGGCCCCGGCCGGCCGCAGCCCTCCGCGCGCGTCGCGCGCCATGCGCAGCAGGGCCTGCGCGTACTCGGCGGGCTCCGCCCCGGCGCGCAGCACGGCGTCGTCCGCGGCGTGCTCCTGCTCGGCGGCCAGGCGCCGCGCCCCGTGCCACGCCAGCGGATGGAACCACAGCACCCCGCAGGCGGCCTGCGCCACCATGCGGCCCAGCGCGTCCAGCCGGGCCACGTGGGCAATCTCGTGCCGCAGCACCGGCTTCAGCCGCGCGTCATCCCACGCGGCCGCGCTTTCCGGGAGCAGGATCACCGGCCGCAGCGTTCCCCAGGTGACGGGGACCGGCACGGGCCCGCGCCGCACCCGCACCGTCCGCCGGATGCCGGCCTCCCCGACGATCCGCCGCGCGAAGGCAGCCGTCCGCCCGTCCACCGGCTCCGTGCGGCGCAGCAGCGCGCGGCGGTGCAGC
>DASQBH010000964.1:0-2133 GCA_035635315.1 Longimicrobium sp. | reverse complement strand
GTACGTGGCTCCACGTACCGCTCCGTGTCGGCGTGCTCCGGGGCCGGCAGCGCCTTGCGGTCCAGCTTTCCGTTCGGCGTCAGCGGCAGCGCCTCCAGCGGGACGAAAGCCGCCGGCACCATGTACTCCGGCAGGCTCTCCCGCAGGTGCTCCCGCAGCTCATCCGCCTCGACCCCACCCACTACGTACGCCACCAGCCGCCGGTCGCCGGGCACGTCCTCGCGCGCCACGACCACGCAGTCGGTGACGCTCTCGTGGCCCCGCAGGACGGCCTCGATCTCCCCCGGCTCGATGCGGAAGCCGCGGATCTTGACCTGCGCGTCCACCCGCCCCAGGAATTCCAGCGTCCCGTCCGCCCGCCAGCGCGCCCGGTCGCCCGTGCGGTACAGCCGTGCACCGGGCTCTCCGCCGAAGGCGTCGGGGACGAAGCGCTCCGCGGTCATCGCGACACGCCCCAGGTAGCCGCGCGCCACCCCCGCCCCGCCGATCAGCAGCTCGCCCGGGACGCCCGCCGGCTGCGGGTTCCCCAGCGCGTCGCAGACGTACAGGCGCACGTTCCCCAGGGGACGGCCGATCGGGTGCCCCTCCACGATCCCGTTCTGCGGGACGGGGTGCACGGAGGCCAGGATGGTCCCCTCGGTGGGACCGTAGAGGACGTGCGTCTCCGCTCCGGGGAGCGCTTCCCGCATCTCCGCCAGCAGGTCGGCCGCGACCCGGTCGCCGCCCACGAAGGCGCGCCGTAGCCGGACGAGCCGGGGCGTCTCGCGCTCCACGTGGACCAGCTGCCGCATCAGCGCGGGGACCGCGTGCACGAGCGTGGCGTCCGCGATCTCCTCCACCAGCGCGTGCGCGTCCAGCACCCGCTCGCGCTCCACCAGGCGCACCGCGGCCCCCGAGGTGAGCGGCAGCAGTGCCTCGAAGAGCCAGATGTCGAAGGCGTACGAGGCCAGCGCCGGCATCACGTCGCCCTCACCGATCCCGAACGCCTCCCGCGTGGCGGCCAGCAGGTTGGCCAGGGAGCCGTGCTGCACCAGCACCCCCTTGGGGCGGCCCGTGCTCCCCGACGTGTAGATCACGTACGCCAGGCCCGCGTCGGACGCGGGCACCTCCGGCGCCGCATCCGCTGCTGTGTCCGGAAGCTGGTCCACCCGCACCAGGGTGGCTCCGTGCTCCGGCAGCACCCCGGCCGTGCTCCCCGTGGCGACCACCACCGGAAGCGCCGCGTCGCTGAGGATCCACCCCAGCCGCTCCGCCGGGTACCCCGGATCGAGCGGGACGTAGGCGCCGCCCGCCTTCCAGATCCCCAGCACGCCCACCAGTAGCTCGGGTGTGCGCTCCATGCACAGCCCCACCGGGGTCTCGGGCCCCACGCCCAGCTCGCGCAGGTGCCGGGCGAGGGCCGCCGCGCGCCGGTCCAGCTCGCCGTAGGTCACGGCTTGGGGGCCGTCCAGGAGGGCGACGGCCTGCGGATCGCGGCGCGCCCACTCGGCGAAGAGCGCGTGGGCAGGCGGGTCGGAATGTCCGCGCTCCGTGTGGTTCCAAGCATCCACCACCAGGCCGCGCTCTTCCGCCGAGAGCAGGTCCAGCTGCGAAAGCCGCACGTCCGCGTCCGCGGCGACCTGCTCCAGCACCCGCTGCAGGTGCCCCAGCATCCGCCGGACGGTGGAGCGGTCGAAGAGGTCCGTGCTGTACTCCAGCGCGCCGCGGATGCCGCCGTCGTGCGGGACGACGGTGAGCCCCAGGTCGAACCGGGTGGTCTCCACCTCCGCGGACACCGCCTCCATCCGCACCCCCGCGAGGCCAAAGCCGGAGCGGTCGGCGTTCTGCAGGGCGAACATCACCTGGAAGATCGGCGCGTGGCCCAGGGAGCGCGCCGGCTGCAGCTCCGCCACCAGGCGCTCGAACGGCACGTCCTGGTGCTCGTACGCGCCCAGCGTGCCCTCGCGCACTCGCCGCAGCAGCGCGCGAAAGCCCGGGTCGCCGGAGACGTCCGTCCGCAGGACGAGGATGTTGACGAAGAGGCCGATCAGCTCCTCCACCTCGGCCCGCGTGCGCCCCGCCGTGGGCGCGCCCACGACCACGTCCTCGCTCCCGCTGTAGCGCGCGAGCAGCACCTGGAACGCCGCCAGCACC
>DASQBH010000963.1:0-4610 GCA_035635315.1 Longimicrobium sp. | reverse complement strand
CTGTCCTCAATCAATTCTGGGAGCATGAATGCGATTGAGAGCTTAAAAGCGTACAGGAACATTGCCATAATCACTTCCCATGGCATTGGTGTGACCCCGCTTTTATCCAGTACAAGCCAGCACGTGACCATTTCTGAAACGACGAGAGTGAAGATCACGACTCGAATGATGGTACAAACCCGCCGCGTAATTCGCTTTGCCCGTGTTTCGTGTCCATCTGCGGATTTTGAAAACCATTTCCAATAGATCACTTGCCCGGCCAAACTGATGAGCGTAAGCAAAAGGATATATCGCCAAGGCATAAGAAACATGCCTGTTTCCGAGTTAACCACAGGGTACCATTCGGATGTCGTTATGTGAGCTAAGGAATCCGTTTCTGAACCTATGAATAAGTAGCCGGAGGGTTTGAGGCTGGATACACGTACAATGCTCGAGAAACGATGGGATCCAGGATCTTTACAGCCGGACTGTGACTGCGTCGAACTCGGTTTGCCGAGAAAAAGGTTGCGGCCCGCCCAAGCGAGGCCTACGGCTTGGTCGCGCCCCAAAGCCTCTGTAAAGCCAGCGCAAATTCGTACCCAAGCAGCCGAATTTGGCGGGAACCCACCTGGCAACACGCGAAGTAGTGGTGAACTCCCAACGCGCGGCCTGCGAAGCTCTACACGCTGCAGCATCGCCATCGTGCCACGATGGACCCAGAGCAAATGTGGACCTTCGTTCCGCCACGATTCTCCAATATTTCGATCAGGAATCAGACAGTCTGTTCCCGGGAGACTGACAAGACTCAGAGTATCCGAGGAGAGTGTGAATGAGGCCGATGCTGAGTCGTGAGATGCGGGCGTTTGTGGCAGAAGCACCGCCCAAGCTCTTGGAGTTCGTGAGGGCGGCCAAGTGCCACCATTCAGGAAGTGGCGTCGCACTGTCTCTGGGGCACATACTTTTCCTGGTTCTGCAACTGCTATTTGATAATAGCCGTAAAGAACCTGTGGGATCTGGGCCAATTCAACGACAGGGCGCTGTCGAAATACCACTTCCTTTACGCTGTACTTGATTAAAGAATCGATAACAGCGGCATCGGGATTTTCTAAACTACAGAACTGGCGGCGAGAGCCGTCACTGGCAGTGCGCCGAAATTGTAAGACGACCCCGAGTTTGAGCCGGACGCATTCCGTACCTTCCGCTGGCACGAACACGAGATGGTCGAGCGAAACAGCCCGGAGAGCAGCAAGACGCAATCCAGCAGAACTCTCGTATCCAAGCCGTGCCCGCCAGACCGAGTTGGGACCATCAAACATTACATCGGATACCCATTCCTCATCTTGCCGATGGAATGAGTTTCCGAAAACGCTTCGTAGTAGCGCAGTGCCTGAGGCAGTAGCGAGATTGATCGCGGTGTCACCAGGTTCCCAGTTCCAATCTGCCGAATCAAGAGGTGCTTCAAGAAACAATTGGCGGTCGATTGCACGGACCTCATCGGAGTGCAAACCGATCACATGAAGGGGCTTGCGACTATCGCGCAGGCGGGTCGTTGTTTCATAAAGGCTATTTAGCCGTGCCAAAACAGCATGGAGTGTCGTCGTGCTGTCGCGGCTGAACCCGGTCGGATAATAAGAGCCGTCCGTGACTAGAATTACAGCGTCAAGCGTGTCTGTGGTAAAGAGACGTTCAATTGCGCTTACCACTACGTCGAGGTCGGTGTGACGGCTGCCCCTGGAAAGTACCAATTGAGAGACTACAGGTACCTCTCGCACCAACTCAGGTCCTGGTCTGAGGCTGGCAAGCGGTCCCTCAAGCGTGCCGAGTTTTGGCGGGAAAGCATAGACGCGGAGCGGCTGGTCCGTTCGGCAAAGTGATTCCGCGAGTGCTCTCAGGACTCTCGAATACGCAGCTTCCGCAGATGTGCCGCGCGTGCTGAGACTTGAGGACCCATCGAGAACAATCCCATAACGCGCTGTAGCGCGCGTTCCGCACCGCAGGTCTGTTTGTCCGGCTAGCTGTGCAGAAACTGTAGCCGGAGCACAGACCAACGCCGCAGATATCGCTGCTTTGGTGAAGAAGTCGAGGATGGCTCGAGCGTGGAGCCCAGAACGTAGAGTATGAGTCATTGAAGTCGTGTAAGATATAGAAAACGCATGACCCCGCTATTTTACGACTAAATCGCTTGTCATGAATAGTAGTCAGGCGAGTGCACAGAAAGCAAGATGATTCTCATACCTATCTATGCTTGCTGCCTCTCTACTTCGGTTTCACTATATCAAATGACCCGGCGAGACATTCACCGGGTCGTTTGATCTATCCGCCGAATCGATTCGTTGTCAGTCCGCCGCCACGGTCTCGGGCTCGGCCGCCGGCGCGCCAGGAAAGCCGTCGCCGGCGTAGCGGTAGACGGGGCCCAGCGGCTCGCCCTCGCGCACCATGGTGCCCTTGTAGCGCATGTGGTCCTCGTGGACCCCGAAGTTGGTGCGCTGCAGCTCCTCGATGCGGCTCAGGTCGTCGGCCGTCAGGTCCGGCAGGTCGCTGGCGGCGGCGAACTCCTCCAGCTGCTCCACGTTGTAGATGTTGGGGAGCGTGGTCATCACCACCGGGCTGGCCAGCAGCCACTTGAGCGCCGCCTGGCCGAGGGTCATTCCGCGCCCCTCGTGCAGCCAGCGCAGCGCCTCCAGCTTCTGCAGCCCGTTGATGAGCCAGCTGCGCGGGCGGTGGCGGCGGTGGTCGTTCTTGGCGAACTCCGTGTCGGCCGTGTACCTGCCCTCCAGCATCCCCGACGAGTGCGTCACCCGCACCTGGATGCCGGTCTGCCCGCCCTGCTCGGCCGCCCCGGTAAGGATCTGCCCCGGGAACGGCTCCAGCACGTTGTTGATGAGCTGCAGGTTGCGCGCGCCGCGGTTGCGGATGAGGTCCAGCCCCTCGAACAGGTAGCCGTTGCTGGGCCCCAGCGCGCCGCCCCAGGTGCGGATCTTTCCCTCGTCCTGCAGGCGCTGCAGCGTCTCCCAGATCTCGTCGTTGGGGACGTGCTCCTCGTGCGCGTTGTGGTAGCTCACGATGTCCAGCACGTCGGTGCCGATGCGCTCCAGCGACTTTTCCACCGCCATCCGGATGAACGCAGGGTCGGCGCTGTGCGGGATCTCCTGCTGGCCGCGGCGCGCGTCGAGGTGGTTGTACCAGTCGTAGCCCACCTTGGTGGTGATGGTCACCCGGTCGCGCCGGTCGCCGAACGCCTTGCGCAGCAGCTCGTCCGCGCGGCCGTTGCCGTAGGTGTCGGCGGAGTCGTACAGGGTGATGCCCAGGTCGTACGCGCGGTGCAGCATCGCCACCGCCTCGTCTTCGGTAAAGTCGCCCCACCAGCCGGCGGCGAGGGTCCACAGGCCAAAGCCGACTTCCGACGAGCGGATGTCGGTGCCGGGATAGGTACGGTACTTCATCGAGCCACTCCTGGAATCGGGCGCGAGATCAGGTCGCGATTGAGGAACGCCGCTGTCCGAAGGATGACGGTCATCGTCCGGCGAACAACGCAGATTGCATCCAAAACGCCGCGCGGGCAAGTCGGGCAATGCCGTACGGCGCGTGGGGCATCCTCCCGGGGCGCGTTCCGGACCCTCCGTCCGCTCCGCGGAACCGGGACGCGGCCGCACTGGACAGGCGCGGCGCCCGGCGCCTAGCTTGCCCCGCGCCACGCCGCCGATCCCCGTTTCCGCGCGTCCATGCCGCCAGCCTCGCCCACCCTTGCCGCCGCCGCTCCCGCAGCGGCACCGCCGCGCGCGGACGCCCGGGCCCGCCTGCGCCGCCACCTGCCGCTTCTGCTGCTGGCCGCACTGTTCGTGGCGGTGAACGCCGCCGTGCTGATGCGGTACGGCGTGCGCCTGGGCGGCGACAGCGGCCGCTACCTGGACGCCGCGGCGCACCTGCTGGCCGGCGAGCCGCTGCAGGGCCGCGAGCCGACGTTTGCCGGCTACGCCGCCCTGGTGGCCCTTTCCCAGGCGGCGGGGGCGGGGCTCTCAGGCGTCGTGGCGGTGCAGCTGCTCTTTGCGGCGCTGGCCACCGCGGCGCTGTACGACGTGGGGCGGCGGCTGGGCGGACCCATCGCCGGGTTCCTGGCGGCCGCCTTCTTTGGCGCCAACCCGGACTTCGCCCGCTTCAACGTCGTGATCATCACCGACTCGCTCTACGCCTCGCTGGTGGCGCTGGCGGCGTGGGCGGTGCACCGGGCGGCGGAGCGGGGCGGGGGGGCGTACGCGCTGGGCGCGGCCGCCGTGGCCTGCGCCGCCCTGGTGCGGCCGAACGGCTGGGTGCTGGTTCCCGTGGCCGCGGCGTACTGGATCGCGCGCACCCGCCGCCCCGCCGGCGTAAAGGTGGCGCTGGCGGCCGCCGTGTTCGCCGCGGCCGCCGCGCCGCTGGTGCTGCTGGCCCCGGCCATGAAGTCGGTGCAGGACGTGGGCGCGTACAAGGAGCTGCGCCGCGGCACCGTGATCTGGGGGCACGACCCCAGCCGGCTTCCCATGCCGCGCGAGGCCACGCCCGACACCGAAGGCGGCCTGGCCCAGATGGCGGGGTACGCCCTGCGCCACCCCCTGGCCACCACGCGGCTGGCGTCGCAGCGGCTGGGGATGGCG
>DASQBH010000962.1:0-8133 GCA_035635315.1 Longimicrobium sp. | reverse complement strand
CCTGCCTGTCCAGACGCACGATTGCCTGTGCGCCGACCGAAGGATCTTTACGATGGGCGCACGGTCCTGTCGGTCAGGTCGGGGTTCCGCGCGAGAAGGCCCCGTTCCCGATAAAGATTCTTCGGTCGGCGCACAGGCGTTCGTGGGAAGAAGACGGTTCCACGCGGCGCCTCCCTCAGAATGACAGTGATCGTCCCAATGATTTCAGTATGAATACGAAAAAGGGCGGGGCCGCCGAAGCGGCCCCGCCCTTTGCTACGACGTCCGGCGATGCGGCTAGCGGTAGGCCGCGATCGACGCGGCGGTGCTGTTGAGCACCCGCGCGTTGTCCTCGTACTGGGCCGTCCCCATCACCTGGCCCGTCGCCGGGTAGGTGACCAGCGGGTTGCTCCACCACTGGATGCGCGTGCAGTTGCTGCAGTTGTTGCCGTACGCCATCACCGTGCGCCAGGTCTTGGTGGACGGGATGAAGCCGTGGCCGTAGCTGTACGGCGAGGTGCTGGCGTCCACGTAGCGGTCGTGCCGGGCGCCCTGCAGGTGGCCGACCTCGTGGCCGAACGAGTAGTAGCCCGTGATGCAGCTGTAGTGCGCCACGGCAAACGCCGTGGTGGCCGTGGAGCCGATGGACGAGGCGATGCCGCAGGCCTCGCTGTCGTTCACCACCAGCACCACCACGTCGGCGCCGTAGGTGTTGCGCAGCGTGTGCACGTTGTCCATCAGGCCGTCCGTGGTGCCGCGCAGCGAGGCCACGTGCTGCGAGAAGCTGCGGCCGGCCTCGTTGTACGTGACCTGCGCCGTGTGGACGCGCACCATGTTGATGTTGATGCCGCTGTTCACGTACGACACGTTGGTCTCGTCCACCGCCAGCTGCACCAGGCTGCCGATGTTGGCCGTGGCCTGCGCGGCCTTCGCGGTGTACACCACCAGCACGTTGATCGTGCTGAGCGCCGCGATGCCGACGTCGGCCGTGGGGGCGAGGGACGACAGCGGGGTGTGGGGCGGCGCGGGGTCCAGCACGCCGGTCGGGTTGTCGGGGGTGTGCTCCGGCGGCAGCTTGTTCTGGTCGATCTTGCTGATGGCGTGCAGCCCGTTGCCCAGCGGCTCGATGCTGTACTGCTCAAAGCCGATCGTCACGGTGCCCGTCACGCCGTCCTCGCCCAGCACCATCTGCACCCAGCCGTGCGTGCCCTGCACGGGGCCGGCCCACGAGATGTCGGTCTCGGCGCGGCGCTGCACGCGCTCACCCGTCGCCACCACCTGAACGCCCGGCTCCATCGCCAGGCGCAGCGCGCTGCCCTGCCGCAGCAGCTGGGCCGGCGTGCCCGAAAGGCGCGCCACGTGCGCCCTTACGTGGCCCGAGCGGTTGCGGATAGTGGCCAGGCGGCCTTCCTGCGCGCCGCTCAGCTGCTGCTGCGGAGCCAGGGTGAGGAGGTTCTCCTGGACTGCGGCGGGGTTCATCGCCGACGGCGTGGAGGGGTCGGAGTTGTCGCCCTGGCACGCGGCGAGGGTGAGGGAAGCGGCCAGGATCAACGGCAAAACTGCTCTCATGGGGCGTTCTCCGGGGGGGAGGGGGGTGGAAAGATATGTTCGTTTGACGCCAAGCTAAAAGCGGTTGGCCAAACTTCCAAGAGTCTTGTGTTTGCTGGATTCTTATATCTCCAAACGATCGATCGTCTGGATGTTTCACCTTGTTCTGCAGTTTCCCTGTCACCTGTGCCACAGGGGCTTTAAGTCCGTAAACGTGAGCAATATCCGTCGCGTCAGGTGATCGATGTGGCCATCCAGCCGGGTGGTTGGGGCCGCGTTGGGCCGCGGCGGTGCGTCGTGGGGTCGACGCCCATCGGCGGGTGGCAAGTGCGGCGGCCGGCGGGTGTGTCGATCCGCGTGCCGCTCGTTCGACGTGGAGGTAGAGAGACGATGACGCGCCGGTCGAACGCCGGCGGCGGATGGCTCGAAACCCCACAGGAGAGACGCTCATGCCGAAGACGCCCCGAATCACCCGGAGCACGGCGCTGGCCACGCTGGCCGCGCTCATCGCCGCCGCGGCACCGCTCGCCGCGCCCGCTCACGCCCAGGAGGGAAACGCCGCCATGCAGACCGCAGCCACCTCCACGCCCTCCCGCACCGGCTACGTGCAGGCCAACGGGGTGAGCTACTACTACGAGATCCACGGGCAGGGCGAGCCGCTGCTTCTGCTGCACGGCGGGCTGGGGTCCATCGGGATGTTCGGGCCGGTGATTCCCGAGCTGGCGCGGGGGCGGCAGGTGATCGGGGTGGACCTGCACGGCCACGGCCGCACCGCGCTGGGCGACCGCCAGATCAGCCTGGTGGACATGGGCGACGACCTGGCGACGGTGCTGCGCGAGCTGGGCTACGGCCAGGTGGACGTGATGGGCTACTCCATGGGCGGCGGCGTGGCGTTCCAGCTTGCCGTGCAGCATCCGCAGCGGGTGCGCCGGCTGGTGATGGTGTCCGCCGGCATCTCGCGGGACGGCTTCTACCCAGAGATGCTGCCCATGCAGGCGCAGGTGGGCGCGGGGATGGCGGAGATGATGAAGGAGACGCCCATGTACCAGTCGTACGCCGCCATCGCGCCGCGTCCGGAGGACTTTCCCCGGCTGCTGGACCGCATGGGCGAGCTCATGCGCACGCCGTACGACTGGTCCGCCGACGTGCGGAAGCTCACCATGCCGGTGATGATCGTCTTTGGCGACAGCGACATGTACCGCCCCGAGCACATCGTGGAGTTCTACAAGCTGCTGGGCGGCGGCCAGCGCGACGCCGGCTGGCAGCGCGAGAACATGTCGCGCAACCGCCTGGCGATCCTGCCCAACCTTACGCACTACGAGATGTTCATGTCGCCCGCGCTGGTCGCCACCACGCTCCCCTTCCTGAACGGCGATACCGCCGCCCCCAGCTGGGCCGCGCAGGTCAGTGAGCAGCACTGAGGCGCATCAGGCGGATGATCCCACGCGGCCGGGGCGCGGATCAGCGCCGCGGCCGCGGCGGGGCTTGCGCCGGCGGTGGGATGCGGTCTACGTATCACGAGGAAAAAACAGCCAGGTCCCCCACGCGGACATCCCTCATGCGGCGTTCCCATTGGTTGCTCCTGGTGGGCTGCCTTGCCATTTCCCCGCGGCTGGCCGGGCAGCCCGGGGCCGCCGGCACTTTGATCGCGCGCGTGCCGTGCGCCCCGCTGCGTCCGTACGAAGCCGAGCTGGCGGCAAGGCAGGCCGCGCCCGCCCGACCGCCGCTGCCGCCACCCCTTCCCGACAGCGCCGAGTACGGACGGCTGGCGCGCGGCGCCGCGTGCGAGCGGCTTACGTACTGGAGCGACGGGCTACGGGTGGTCGCCATTCTGGTGCGGCCCGCCACCGTGGACGGGGTGCGTCTTCCGCTGGTGGTGTTCAACCACGGCAGCACCGCCGAACGGGGTGCCCTGCCCGAGCGCGTGCTGCTGTGGCAGGCAAGGCTGGTGGACCGGGGATACGTGGTGATTGCGCCCCAGTACCGGGGCGGCGGAGGTGGGGAAGGCCGTGACGAGTTCGGAGGCGCGGACGTGGCCGACGTGCTGAACGTGCTTCCGCTCGCGGCCTCGCTGGGATTCGTGGACATGCGCAATGCCTTCATGCACGGGCACTCGCGCGGCGGGATGATGACGTACCTGGCAGTCAAGGCGGGCGCGCCGGTACGCGCGGCGGCGGTCACGGCCGGCGTGGCCGATCTTGCCGCGCGGACGCGGTTCACGCCCTGGGTGGCCGACTCGGTGGACCGGGTGCTGATGCCCGACTACGACCGGCGCGCCGCGGAGCACTATCACGCGCGGTCCGCCGTGAACTGGCCGGAGCGGCTCACGGTGCCGCTGCTCATCATGCACGGCACGGCGGATGAACGCGTCCCCGCCTCGAGCGCGCTGGCGCTCGCCCAGCGGCTGCAGGATCTGGGGCTGCCGTACGAGCTGGTGATGCTGGCCGGGGGTACGCACGACCTTACGGCGCACAGGACGGAGATGGATGCGCGGATCGTCGCATGGTTCGATTCTCATCGACTGCCGTAGCGCCGGTGCCCGGATGACGCCGCGACTGGTCTGATGCGGTACAGCTGGGCGAGCGGGGACGCGTACGAGCGCTACGTGGGCCGCTGGAGCCGGCCCGTGGCCGCCGAGTTCCTGCGGTGGATCGGCGTATCCGATGGCCTGGAGTGGGTGGACGTGGGGTGCGGCACGGGCGCGTTGACCGCCACCATCCTCGCCGCCGCCGCACCCGGCCGCGTGCGGGGATACGACCTCTCGCCCGACCACGTGGCGGCGGCGCGGGCGCGGGTGGGCGACCCCCGCGCGGAGTTCGCGCAGGCGGACGCCACCGCGTTGCCGGATCCGCCGCATACCTTCGATGCCGCCGTCTCGGGGCTGGTGCTGAACTTCGTCCCCGACCCGGCGCGCGCGGTGGCGGAGATGCGCCGCGTGGTGCGCCCGGACGGCGTGGTGGCGGCGTACGTCTGGGACTACGCGGGGGAGATGCAGCTCATCCGCACCTTCTGGGATGCCGCGGTGGAACTGGACCCATCCGCCGCGGAGCTGGACGAGGGGCGGCGCTTCGGGATCTGCGGGCCGGGGCCGCTGCGGGAGCTCTTCGAATCCGCGGGGCTGCGCGACGTGCGGGTGCGCGCGATCGACGTTCCCACCCGCTTTGCGGACTTCGACGACTACTGGCAGCCGTTCCTGGGCGGCCAGGGCCCCGCTCCTGGCTACGCGGCCTCGCTGGATGAGGATCGCCGCGGAGCGCTGCGCGAGCTGATCCGCGCCAAGCTGCCATTCGCATCCGACGGGAGCATCCCCCTCACCGCGCGGGCCTGGGCGGTCCGCGGAACCGTTTGATTCACGTGGCGGAAGAAACCATCACCATCACACGCGGCGCGCTGTCGGACGACGTGAGCCGCGCGCTCATCGGCGAGCTGAACGCGGAGCTCAGCGGCGCGTATCCGGAGCCGGGGGCCAACCACTTCGGGCTGGATGCGGACGAGGTCGCACCGGGGCGGGGCGCCTTCCTGATCGTCCGCGTCGATGGCAGGCCGGTGGGGTGCGGCGCCGTGCGGCGGCTGGATGCCGAGACGGGGGAGCTGAAGCGGATGTACGTGGATCCCGCGGCGCGCGGGCTGGGGCTGGGGCGCCGGCTGGTGGCCGCCCTGGAGGCGGAGGCGCGGGCGCTCGGCATGCGGCGGCTGGTGCTGGAAACCGGCACCCGGCAGGAGGCTGCGCTCGCGCTCTATCGCGCCACCGGCTTTCAGCCGATCCCGCTGTTCGGCGAATACCTGCTCTCGCCGGAAACCAGCATCTGCCTGGGGAAAGAGATCTCGGACGCTCCGCTCCTGGACCCGGACATGGAGCCGGCATGACCGCCCACTTTGCCACAAGGCTCTCCGGCTGATGCACCCGGCGCCGCACCGGCGGCGCCAGTATTATGGAATCCCACTAATCCGCCGTTCACCGGTGCAGGCTTCCTGTATGGATGTATATTACTGGCATGTTGCGGTGCGAGCATGTCGAAACGTGCTTCACTGATCATTGAATGAGGGAGACTCCAGATGCCTACAATGGCGAAGGCTATCCGGGCCTATATCGAATCCGTTGGTGGTATCGTCACTCCGGAACAAATCAAACGCCATATCAATGACGAGTACCCTAACCAGTGGAAGGCCACCACGCTTCAAGCGCACCTTTATGCCTGTGCGGTGAACAATCCAAAGGCGTACATCCATCATCCATCTACCGAAAAATTCCTCTATCGCCATTCAGACGGCACGTTTGAGTTGTATTCTGAAGATGTGCACGGACCGAATGAGTGGGCTCCGTCCGAAGCTGCCGATGAGGTTACGGAATTTGTCGAACTTGCAGACACCTCGATTGGGCTGGAACGGGATCTTGAGGATCATCTGGTACATCATCTCGATGGCATTGAAAAAGGCCTCAAGTTCGTTGCGCGGCAGGTGAGCACAGATGTCGGACGAATCGATATTCTTGCTGAGGATGCAGGCGGCAATCGCGTTATCCTTGAAGTGAAAGTTGGTGATGCAAAGGATTCTTCAGTTGGACAGATAGCCCGATACATGGGCTGGTACGCGAAGGCAGATGGAAAGGCGGCTCGCGCTTTCTTGATCGCGACTCACTTTCCTGAAGGCGTACAATACGCAGCGGCAGCAATTCCCAACCTTCGACTGGTCACTTATCGGGTGCATTTCTCCTTCGACCCGGTTGAGATCTAAGCTGCATGGCGACATCTTGGGTTCGAGGAAGATGTCTCCCCGTTCGCATAAGCACATGACCCGATTCACCCCTGATTTCTTCGATTCCATCTACCGCGAGACGCCGCCTTGGGAGGTGGGCAAGGCGCAGCCGGCGCTGTCGGCGCTGCTGGATGAGCATCCGCCGCAGGGGCCGGCGCTGGACGTGGGCTGCGGGACGGGCGACCTGGCGATTGAGGTGGCGCAGCGCGGGCTGCAGGTGCTGGGGATCGACGTGGTGGAAGCCGCGATCGCGCAGGCGCGCGCAAAGGCGGATGCGCTGCCGCCGGATGTGGCGCGGCGGCTGGAGTTCCAGGTGGCCGATGCGCTTCGTCCCACGCTCCTGCAGCGGCAGTTCGGCGCCGTGGTGGATTCGGGCTTCTTTCACCTGTTCGAGCAGGACCAGCGCGACCGGCTGGCGGAGGAGCTCGCGGCCACGCTGCTCCCGGGCGGACGCTACTACCTGCTGGCGTTCGCCACGGAGTTCGACATGCCCAACACGCCGCGCAAGGTGAGCGAGGACGAGCTGCGGGCGCGGTTCACCGCCGAACGCGGCTGGCGCATCCTGACGGTGCGGCCGGCGCAGTTCGAGAGCCGCATCGCACCCGTGCCGGCGGTGGCCGCGTGCATCGAGCGGCTTGTCGCGGTCACGGGCTGAACGCATCCCAATCGACCGTCGCGTCGATGCCGCGGCTCAGGCAGCCATCCCGCCAACCGCTCGTCATAAATCCCACATCCTCAACGCCCATGCAGAACATGACATGGCTGGCCGGCACACGCTGGTACGTTACCGCCGAGAACCTGCTGGCCTACCTGACCGACTCCGCGCTGCGGATCAAGACCCCCGTCGCCGACCAGACGCTCTGGTCCATCACCTCGGCGCAGGACGGCGCGTTCCAGGGCACCTCCCAGACGCAGCTCTGGGTGCGGGCTCCGGGCGGCGGGCTGCAGAAGGGGAGCGCGGCCACCAACGCCATCAACGGCACGGTGACGGAAAGCGGCGGGATCACCATCGTCTTTACCCCCACGGACCCCGGCCAGGCCCAGACCACCGGCTACGGCTACCTGCGCCAGGTAGACGGCGAGTGGCGGATGGAGATGCAGATGGCCACGGGGACGCAGTCGCTGGCGCTCCACTGGGCCTACATGACGCAGTGGACGGGGGACGATCTGCCCGATGCGGTGCCGGACGCCGGCCTGGACGGCAGCCTGCGGTCGGAGGAGTGGCGGTGGCTGCGCGGCTCCACGTGGGACGCCGTGGACCAGGAGCTGTTCCCCGACGGCGCGGAGTTCACCATCGACACGTACCGCAACGGCTACTGCTGGGGCGAGGGCGCGACGCGGGACGGCTCACTGCTACGGATGGCGGGCTCCGTCACGCCCGAGGGGACGCTCTACCTGCTGTTCTCCGTCGCGAACGCGCGCGCCGTGGCCCGCCGCGGCACGATTGCAGCCGAGGGCGCAGCGTACCGGATGACGTGGTCGCCGCCCTCCGGCGGGCCCGACGTGGGCGGCGCGACGCTCGCCGGCGATTCGGCCGGCTGATCCACATTGCGAGGGGTGCAGCGATGGCTCAAGCGACAAGGGGCGAGTCGAACGAGATCGTCGTATTCTCCATCGTGCGCGACTCCGTGTGCGCGGAGTGCAAGCGTGAGCTGTGGAAGGGCTCGTTTCTGCGGATGGAGCACGGCAAGCCGCTCTGCCTGTCGTGCGCCGACCTGGACCACCTCTGGTTCCTGCCCAGCGGCGACACGGCGCTTACCCGCAGGGCCAGCAAGTACACCGGCCTGCGCGCGGTGGTGGTGCGCTTCAGCCGCTCGCGCGGGCGGTACGAGCGGCAGGGCGTGCTGGTGG
>DASQBH010000961.1:0-2489 GCA_035635315.1 Longimicrobium sp. | reverse complement strand
GGCGTGATGTGCGGGCTCTCCATCCGCGTGGGCGACGAGTGGGTCACCAAGTGGGACGGTGCCGAGAACACCGACGTCGAGGGGGTAAAGGGCGGCCTGTCCGGCGCCATGAAGCGCGCCGCGGTGCAGTGGGGGATCGGGCGCTACCTGTACGCGCTGGAGGAGACGTTCGCCGTCATCAGCGAGCGCGGGCGCTTTCGGGGACGCACCAAGGACCAGAAGCTCTTCCGCTGGGATCCGCCCGAACTGCCGGACTGGGCGCTTCCGGTCCGTCCGGCGCGTGAGGCACGCCCCGTGACGGCCGCTCCGCTCGTCTCGCGTCCACGGGTCGTCGCGTAAGAACAAAAGAATGGGCCTCACGCAGAGTGAGCAGAGTTAGCAGAGTTTTCTCGTGCCGTTTCCTCGCGCCTCCGCCCGGGGAGACGCTACGGAACAACTCTGCTACCTCTGCTCACTCTGCGTGAGGCTTATCTTTTTCTTATCCCGCGGATTTGGCGCCGCGGCCCAGGCGGACCACGATGTCGTACTCCTCGTCGGTCACGGGCTGAACGGAGAGGCGGCTCTTGTTGATGACCAGCATCTTCTCCAGGCCGGGGGTGGCGCGCAGGTCGTCCAGCGAGACCAGGGCGGGGAACGCCTCCTCGAACTCGATGTCGACCGTGTACCAGCGCGAGTCCGCCTCGCTGGCCTTGGGATCGAAGTACTCGCTCTCCGGGTCCAGCGCGGTGGGGTCCGGGTAGCCGGCGCGCGCGATGCGGGCCAGCCCCGCCACGCCCGGCGGATCGGCGTTGCTGTGGTAGAAGAGCACACGGTCGCCGGGCTGGGCGTCGTCGCGCAGGAAGTTGCGCGCCTGGTAGTTGCGCACGCCCTCCCACCCCGTGCGGCCGTCGCGGCGCAGGTCGTGGATGGAGAACACGCCGGGCTCGCTCTTCATCAGCCAGTTGCGCGGCATCGGTCGTCCTGGTGGTCTGCGGATGGGGTCGCTGCTGCGGCCCCATCTTGTTGCCCCGCGGCCCCCGCGGCAAGTCGCCCCCGATGCGTCTGACTCGCCCGCGTGACGATGCGCGTGTCGTAGGCGACACCGCGCGAACGAGCGGCGTCACGCCCAGGCTGCCACGGACGCCGATGCGGATCCGATCTGGGTCCATGCCGTGTCGCCCGCGGAGCGAATGAATTCGCCGCTGGGAAAACGCAAAGTCCGCCTGCGCGGACTCGGCGGCCAGACCGTGGGCGGCGTTCCCGGCACCTGCGCGTCCGCAGCCGGGACTCCCACCCCTTCACCCCTTCACCTTTTCTCGTTACCTTCCGCGCCTCTTTCCACCCGAAGCAGCCATCTCGTGAACGCAGTTCCCTCCACCGACCGCTGGATCATGCGGCCGCGGCCATCGCCGCGGGCGCGGCTGCGGCTGTTCTGCATCGCGCACGCGGGGGGCGGGGCGTCGGCGTTCAGGGGGTGGGCGGACGTGCTGCCGGCGGAGGTGGAGGTGTGCCCGGTGCAGCTGCCGGGGCGCGAGAACCGCTTTACGGAAGCGCCGTTCGACCGGCTGGAGCCCCTGGTGGAGACGCTGGCCGACGCGGTGCAGCCGTTCCTGGCGCTGCCGTTCGCGCTGTTCGGGCACAGCAACGGGGCGCTTATCGGGTTTGAGCTGGCGCGCCTGCTGCGCGCGCGGGGCCAACCCGGGCCGGTGCACCTGTTTGCCTCCGGCCGGCGCGCGCCCGACCTGCCGCCGGACCGCGAGCCGATCCACCAGCTCCCCGAGCCCGAGTTCCTGGCCGATCTGCAGGAGCTGGGCGGGCTCCCCGCGGACCTGCTGGCGCACCAGGAACTGCGCTCGCTGCTGGTGCCCACCCTGCGCGCCGACGTGGCCATCCACGAGACGTACGCGTTTGCCGAGCAGGCGCCGCTGGCGTGCCCCATCACGGCCTACGGCGGGCTGGAAGACCCCAAGGTGAGCCGCGACCAGACGCAGGCGTGGGCGCGGCACACCGCCGGGCCGTTCATGCTGCGGATGTTTCCCGGCGGCCACTTCTTTCTGCAGGACGAGCGCGCCCTCTTTCTGCGCACCCTGTCCATCGACCTGCACCACGTGCTCGCCGCAGTTCGCCAGTAGTGTCGTATTGGGTGCGGTGTATTTTCCCCTCCCTCCGCGCCGGCCCCTCGCCACCTCTTCGCCGGACCCTGCACGGAGCGTCCGACGCCGCGCCCCCCAACCGCCACGTGCTACCATTCCTGGATCAGCAGGTCGCGGCTGGATCGTCCATCTTCAGCCGCAACGTGTGTCCACCTCCACCCGGAGGCGGTGTGCCGCACCCGCGTAAACCCCTGATTTCATATGGGCTTATACCCCTGTTCGCGGCGTAACACTTCGCACACATTGTGATCATCTGACACACTAACCCTACATTTCCCGCTGCAAGTGCATTAGATTCTCCCCCGAGACGAGAGGGGGGCGGGCCGCATGGTCCCGGGCCCGGGGCGGGATTCGGCG
>DASQBH010000960.1:0-4497 GCA_035635315.1 Longimicrobium sp. | reverse complement strand
GATGCCCTGAGGAGGGGGATGACCAGGAATGTCGCCGGGCGTTACGGCCCGGGTGCAGCGGCTCCGTTCTCCTCAGCGCGCGCGGTGCGCGTCCTGGCGGATTTCGGAGATGGCGGCGGTACGCAGAGGCGCCTCGAAAAGAGAGTGCGAAAGTGCGAAAGTGCGGGAGTGCGAAAGTGGGCACGCCCGCAGAATGTGTAGCGTCGTTGCGGATGCGGAGCAACCCGGTCGATTGACCTATCCGCCGGCGCGGGAGCTGTTCGGATGGGTTTGCGCGAGGGGCGGGCGCCCCCCCTCCCCGGCCCTCCCCCACAAACTGCGTGGGGGAGGGAGAACGGCAGAAGCTGTCGCTGCGCGTCCGAAGTTCTCCCCTCTCCGTGAGGAACGAACGGGGAGGGGCCGGGGGAGGGGCACCCCGCGGACGCAGTTCGATCTCCATCGATCCAACCCACATCGTGCCCCCTTCCCCGGCACGCACCTTGCTTTACACCGCAAAGCACTTGACAGGCGCCGTTCGCCCTTGCATCGTACTACCATGGCGAAGATCCATCCCATCCGGCCGCTGCCGCCCGAAGAGGACCAGGAACCGTCTTTCGACCTGCACGAGCGGGCGATGGACAACCTGCGCTTCATCCGGGACACGATGGAACGCGCGGGGAGCTTTACGGCTCTGAGCGGCTGGGGGCAGGTGGTGATCGGCGTGACGGGCGTGCTGGCGTCGTGGGTGGCCGCGCGGCAGACGTCGCCGGAGAACTGGCTGGCCACCTGGTCCAGCGCGGCCGTGGTCTCCGTGCTCATCGGCGTGCTGACCACGGCGTTGAAGGCGCGGGCGGCGCGCATCCCCATGCTTACCGGGGCCGGGCGCAAGTTCATGCTCAGCCTGGCGCCGCCCCTGGTGGCCGGCGCGGTGCTGACCATCTTTCTGTTCCGCGCCGGAATGCCGGGGCTGCTGCCGGGGATGTGGATGCTGCTGTACGGCGCGGGCATCATCACCGCGGGCGCGTTCTCGGTGAGCGCGGTGCCGGTGATGGGGCTGTGCTTCATGGTCTTCGGCACGGGCGCGCTGCTGTCGCCCGCGGCGTGGGCCGACGGGTGGATGGCGGCGGGCTTCGGCGGGCTGCACGTCATCTTTGGAACCTTTATCGCGAGGAGGCACGGTGGCTGAGGCGAACCGGGCGGTCGATCCCGATCTGCCGTCGTCCGTCCTGCGCAGCGTGGCGGGTGCGGCCCAGGACGGCGCGCCCGAGCTGGACCGCCTGATCCACGAGCGCGTGCGCCTGGGGATCGTGAGCGCGCTGGCCGTGAACCGCTCCCTGTCGTTCAACGAGCTCAAGACCATGCTGGGGCTCACGGACGGCAACCTGAGCGTGCACGCCCGCAAGCTGGAAGAGGCGGGCTACGTGGAGTGCACCAAGAGCTTCGAGGGGCGCACGCCGCGCACCGACTTTGTGCTCACCGACAGCGGCCGCGCGTCGCTGGAGGCGTACCTGAACCACATGGAAGCGCTCATCCAGGCCGTGCGCGACCGCTGACCCGTCCCTTTTTTTACCCGGTTACTTTACGATGCAAAGAACTTTCCAGATCGGCACCCGGCACGGCGGCGGATTGCACGTCGCGCTGATCATGGACGGAAACGGCCGCTGGGCGTCCATGCGCGGGCTGCCGCGGGTGGCCGGCCACCGCGAGGGCGCACACGCGGTGCGGCGGGTGGTGGAGGCGTCACCGGGGCTGGGGATACGGACGCTGACGCTCTACGCCTTTTCGTCGGACAACTGGGGCCGCCCGCCGCGCGAGGTGAGCGCGCTGATGCGCCTGTTCCGGGCGTACCTGGCGTCGGAGACGGCGCGCTGCGTGGAGAACGGCGTGCGGCTGCGCGTCATTGGCCGGCGCGACCGGCTGGGCGACGCGCTGCGCCGGCAGATCGAGGCGGCGGAGACGACCACGGCCGACGGCGACCGGCTTACGCTGCGCATCGCCATCGACTACAGCGCCCGCGACGCCCTGGTGCGCGCCGCCGCCCTGGCCGGCGGCCGCGAGCTTCCGCGCGACGAGTTCGCCGCGCTGCTGGGCCGCGCCGTCGGCGAGAGCGAGCCGGCGCCGGACGTGGACCTGCTGGTCCGCACCGGCGGCGAGCAGCGGCTGAGCGACTTTCTGCTCTGGGAGTGTGCCTACGCGGAGCTGTACTTCACGCCGCGCATGTGGCCGGAGTTCGGCCCTGCGGCGCTGGGCGAGGCGGTGGAGTGGTTCGCCGGGCGGGAGCGGCGGTTCGGGCTGGTGAAGAGTGCGTGAGTGGGGAGTGCGAAAGTGCGAAAGTGCGAAAGTGCGAAAGTGCGAGAGTGCGAGAGTGCGAGAGTGCGAGTGCGAAAGTGACGGGGTGAGCGGGTGAGGCGAGCGATGGGTGTCGTCGGGCGGGTTTGTCCCGGGCGGGTGAACCCGCGGCTGGAAATGCGGGAAGCCCCGCAAACTGCGCGGGGCTGTGCGACAACACACCGCGATGTCATTCCGAGAGAGCGCCGCGATGCACCTTCCGCCGCCCGGAAGGCAGGGTGCGACCGAGGAATCTGCTCGCCCCCGCTCGTGACCGGTCGCCGCACCTCGAAACGCGCGGACGCCCGTCGGCGAAGGCCGACATCGCGTAGTCCCAGCCGCGAATTCATTCGCCGGGGGGGCCAGGCGGCAGGGAGCCGGACGGAGAATGGGTGCAGAGGGCGGGAAACTTCTCTCGGGGAGAAAGTGCGGGAGTGCGGGGTGAACGGGTGAGGCGGGCGATGGGCGTTGTTGGGCGGGTTTGTCCCGGGCGGGTGAACCCGCGGCTGGAAAAGCGGGAAGCCCCGCAAACTGCGCGGGGCTGCGCGACGACACATCACGATGTCATTCCGAGAGAGCGCCGCGATGCACCTTCCGCAGCCGGAAGGCAGGGCGCGACCGAGGAATCTGCTCGCCTCCGCTCGTGATCGGTCGCCGCACCTCGAAACGCGCGGACGCCCCGTCGGCGAAGGCCGACATCGCGTAGTCCCAGCCGCGAATTCATTCGCCGGGGGGGCCAAGCGGCAGGGAGCCAGATGGAGAATGGATGCAGAGGGCGGGAAACTTCTCTCGGGGAGAAAGTGCGAAAGTGCGGGAGTGCGGGGTGAGCGGGTGAGGCGGGCGATGGGCGTCGTCGGGCGGGATTGTCCCGGGCGGGTGAACCCGCGACTGGAGAAGCGGGAAGCCCCGCAAACTGCGCGGGGCTGCGTGGCGGACAGCGCGGAGTGATCTGTCGAAGCGCGTCACCTCTCCCCCAGGGGTTTTTGGGGGAGAGGCCGGGAGAGGGGGCGGCCGGCGGACGCAGTGCGATGTGATTCGATGGCTCCAACTGGATTCTTCTACCTCTGAAAGGACGGCAGGGCGATGAGCACGATGGATGGCGTTCCCGCCGCGGCCCCGCGCATCTCCATGCGGGTGAGCGAGCGGACGCGGGTCGGTCTGGGCGTCACGGGCGCCGCGGTGGGGCTGGGCATCGCGGGCGACGTGCTGCTGCGCACCGCGCCCTGGGGGCTGAACCTGGCGCTGTGGACCGTCGCGCTGGTGATGACCATCGGCGCGCTGCAGCGCTGGGCCGCCGTGGACGACGCGGAGGCGGGGTGGATGCCGCTGGCGCTGACGACGGCGGTGCTGATCGCCTGGCGCGACTCGCCCACGCTCAAGGCGCTGGACCTGGCGGCGCTGGGGGTGATCCTGGGGCTGGCCATGCTGCGCGCCCGCGGCGGCGAGGTGCGGCTGGCGGGGCTGGCGCACCACGCCATCGGCGTCGCGGCGTCGGCCGGGGACGCGGCGGTGGGGGCGGCCAGCCTGCTCTTTCGCGACGTGCGCTGGAGCGAGGTGCGCACGGAGGGCGCGGCGCGCCACGGCGTCT
Source organism: Longimicrobium sp. (assembly GCA_035635315.1). Classification (GTDB taxonomy): domain Bacteria; phylum Gemmatimonadota; class Gemmatimonadetes; order Longimicrobiales; family Longimicrobiaceae; genus Longimicrobium. Next base: position 602 of record DASQBH010000960.1, on the reverse strand, counting down.
CCGTCGTTCGCGGCGCGGCGCTGGCGGTGCCGCTGCTGCTGGTGTTCGGCAGCCTGCTGGCCGCGGCGGACGCGCGATTCCAGCGGCTGCTGGGCGGAATGAGCATGGACGTGCCGGCGATGATGGGCCACGTGCTGTTCGCCCTGCTGGTGGCGTGGATCGCGGGCGGCATCCTGCGCACCATGACGCTGGGCGGCGAGCAGCCGGGGCCGCGTGTGAACCGGCCCGAATCGCTGGCGCTGGGGATCGTGGAGGTGGGGATGGTGATCGGCCTGCTGGACCTGCTCTTTCTGGCCTTCGTCATCGTGCAGCTCCCCTACTTCTTCGGCACGGCCGACGTGGTGATGCAGCCGGGGACGACCACCTTTTCGCAGTACGCACGGCGCGGCTTCTTCGAGCTGGTGACGGTGGCCGGGCTGGTGCTGCCCCTGCTGCTGCTGGCGGACTGGCTGCTGCGGCGCGAGCGGCCCGGGCACGAGCGCGTCTTTCGGATCCTGGCCGGTGCGCAGGTGGCGCTGCTCTTCGTGATCATGGGGAGCGCACTGCACCGCATGCGGCTGTACCAGGGCGCGTACGGGCTCACCGAGCTGCGCCTGTATACC
>DASQBH010000959.1:0-3396 GCA_035635315.1 Longimicrobium sp. | reverse complement strand
GGTTCCAGTCCTGGATGCGCCCGTCCGCGCGGGAGATGACCACCGCCTCGGCCAGCGTCTCGAAGACCAGGGCCTGCTGCCGCAGCGTCTCGGCCACCTGCTCGGCCTCGCGGCGGCGGCGCTCCAGCTCGCGCTCGGCCGCCTTGCGCTCGCTGATGTCGCGGACGACGGTGACCAGCGTGCCGTCGGCCAGGGGGACCACGCGGGCCTCGAACTCCTGCGCCACGTCGCCGTCCACCAGCCGGTACTCCACGCACACCAGCTCGCCCGTCGCCAGCGCCTCGCGGATGGCGGCGGCAAAGCGGGGGCCCACCTCGTCCGGCAGCAGCTCCTGCATCTGCCGGCCGCGGAACTCGGGGAGCGGGGCGTACAGCGCCGCCGCCCGTCCCGCGCGGTGGTCGGTGATGGTGCCGTCGGGGTCCAGGCGAAAGTAGAGGTCGGGGAGCGCCTGGAACACGCCCTCCAGCTCCTGCGTGCGCTCCAGCAGCGCCTCCTGGGCGGCCTCGTGCTCCGCCACCTCCTCTTCCAGCGCCTCGTTGGTCTCGGCCAGCTCGGCGGTGCGCTCCTGGACGCGCTGCTCCAGCTCCTCGTTGGCGCGGCGCAGGGCGTCCTCGGCCGCCTTCCACTCGCTGGTCTCGCGGGCGGTGGCCAGCAGCCGGTCCTCGCCCAGGATGGTGACGCGGCGCAGGGTGATCTCCGCCCACACCGGGTGCCCCAGGCGGTGGCGGCCCTTCCACTCGAAGCGCTGCGGCTCGCCGGCGATGGCCCGCTGCACGTACTCCATGGCCTCGGCGATGGTGTACGGCGGCTCGCCCCAGCTCAGCCCTTCGACGCCGAGCTTCTTCTGCTCCTCCACCGACCAGCCGTACAGCTCGGTGGCGGTGTGGTTGACGTCCAGAAAGGCGCCCGTGTCGATGTCGTGCACCCAGAGGCCGGCGCCGGCCAGGTCGAAGATGGTGCGGTAGCTCTCCTCGCGGTCGCGCAGCGCCTGCTCGGCCGCCTTGCGCTCGGTGATGTCGCGCGCGGTGGCGACCAGCCGATCGACCCCGCCGATGTTCACGCGGTTCAGGCTCACCTCGCTCCACCGCTGCCCGTCTTCGGGGAGCCCCGTCATCCACTCGAAGCGCTGCGGCTCTCCCTGCGAGGCCAGCCGGATGTACTCCAGCGCCCGCTCGTGGGTAAAGGGCTCGGGGCCGCCGGCGATCAGCCGCATCCCCCCCTGCTTCACCTCGTCCAGCGTCATCCCCGCGGCCTCGCAAGCGCGGCGGTTGGCGTCCAGGATGGCGCCCGTCTCCACGTCGTGGACGTAGATGGGGTCGTTGGAAAGCTCGAAGATGGTGCGGTAGCTCTCCTCGCTCTTGCGCAGCGCCTGCTCGGCCGCCTTGCGCTCGCCGATGTCGCGGACCAGCGCCAGGACGCGGGGCTGGCCGGCCAGCGACACCCGCTGCAGGCTGACCTCGCCCCAGATCTGGGCGCCGGTGCGGGGCTGGATGGAGAGCCACTCGAAGCGCTGCGCCTCGCCCTCCATGGCGCGGCGCATCTGGTCGCGCGCCACCTCGGCGGTGTACGGCTCCGGCCCGTTCCAGATGACGGAGGCGGCGTCGGCGCGCAGCTCGTCGAGCGTGGTGTCGCACATCTCGCACGCCCGGCGGTTGGCGTCCACCACCGTCCCCGTGGCGGGGTCGGTGACGAAGATGGCGTCGTTGCTGTTCTCGAAGATGGTGCGGTAGCTGGCCTCGGAGGTCCGCAGCGCCTCTTCGGCCACGCGGTGGTCGGTGACGTCCTGGTGCACGGCCACCACCTCCAGCACCGCGCCGTCCTCGCCGCGGATGGGGAAGTACGAGGCCTGCACCCAGCGCGGCCACTCCATTCCCGCGGGGGGGATGATGTCCGGCGTATACTCGCGGGGATCGAACAGCACGGCGGGAAGGACGACGGTCTCGCCGGCGAAGGCGCGGCGCACCAGCGCGCCGATCTCCGCCATCCCCACGTCGCGCAGGGGGTTGAACTTGGCGACCTGCTCCAGGTTGAGCCCCCACAGCCGCTCGTACGCGGCGTTCACGCGGACGACGGTGCCGTCCGGCGCGTAGACCTTGACGCTGTGCGGAAACTGCTCGAACAGGTCGCGGAAGCGCGCCTCGCTCTCGCGCAGGGCGCGGTCGGCGGCGTTGCGCTCGGTGACGTCCTGGGAGATGCCCACCATCCGGTCGCCGGTGCCGGCGGGGTCCGGAAGGAGCTTGCCCAGCGCGTTCATCTCCCGCATCGACCCGTCCGGCCGGATGACGCGGTACGGGAAGGAGAAGGGGATGCGCGTGGCCAGCAGCCGGTCGCACTCCTCCACCACCCGCACCCGGTCTTCCATGTGCACGCGGTCCAGGAACTCGGCGAAGGACTGCGACGGCGCGTCCTCCGGCAGCCCGTGGATGCGGCGCTGCTCGCGCGACCAGGTGATGACGTCCGTCGGCAGGTGCCACTCCCACGTCCCCAGCCCGGCCAGCTCCTCCACCTCGTCCAGGGTGCGCTCGCGCTCGCGCAGGGCGGCCTCGGCCAGGTGGTGCTCCGTCACGTCGCGCGCGGTGCCGATCAGGCGCGGCGGGCCGCCCTCGGGGTCGGGGATGCGCTGCGCCTGCGCGTACAGCCAGCGGAACTGCCCGTCGCCGCGCACCACGCGGTAGGCGATGGCGTTGGAGTCGCCGGTCTGCACCACGGTGGCACAGGCGTCCTTGACGGACTGGCGGTCGTCGGGGTGGACGAACTCCAGGAACTCGGCAAAGGTGCGCGGCGCGTCATCCTCGGTAAGCCCGTGAATGCGCAGCTGCTCGGCGGACCAGCGGACGGGCTGCTGGTCCAGCGGCTCGGCGAGGACCTGCTCCCAGCTTCCCAGGCTGGCCAGGCGCTCGATCTCGTCCAGGCGGCGCTCGCGCTCCAGGACGGCGGCCTCGGCGCGCTCGCGGGCGGCGCGCTCGGCCTCCAGCGCCTCCAGGGCGGCGGCAAGCGTGGCGCGCAGGGCGTCCTCGCCGCCGGCCGGGGGCATGGCGAGCGGCAGGGGGGACGGTGCGGACGGGGAATGCGGGTCCATCGGTGCCATCACGGGGCGGGGGACTTCAGACCGGATATCGTCGGGGAGGGGAGGAAATCTCTTGAAAGTAAACCACGCGCGCACGCGGAACAAGGCGTTTGCGAGGCAGGAGTTGATGGGATGGATGGGAACGGATGTTTCGCGAGGATGCGGGTGGGGGTGCCGACAGAGCGGGGTGCGGCGAAGCGCATCGAACTGGCGTCCGCGGGGTGCCCCTCCCCCGGCCCCTCCCCGTTCGTTCCTCACGGAGAGGGGAGAACTTCGATCGCGATTCGATGGGCTTCCCACTGCGTCCGGGGCCCCCCACCCCCCGGCCC
>DASQBH010000958.1:0-7603 GCA_035635315.1 Longimicrobium sp. | reverse complement strand
GTGGGGATGCAGGCGCAGGCCCCCAATCCGCCGTACCTGGGGCTGTGGACGCGCCTGGAGGGTTTTCGCCTGGACGATCTGGCGGAGCGCATCCGCGACCGGCGGGCGGTTCGCATGGCGCTGATGCGCTCCACCATCTTTCTGGTCACCGCGTGTGACGCCCTGGCGCTGCGCCCCGTGCTGGACGCGGCGCTGCGGGAGTGGGCGCTGGGCGTGCACGCCAGGGGGCTGGCGGGGGTGGACCTGAATGCGCTCGCCGCCGCCGGCCGCGCGCTGGCGGAGGAGACGCCGCGCACCTTCCATGAGCTGGGCCAGCTGCTGGCGGAGCGCTGGCCCGACGCGGACCCGTCGGCGCTGGGCAACATGGTGCGCAACCTGGTGCCGCTGGTGCAGGTGCCCCCGCGCGGCATCTGGGGCGAGGGCGGCCCCGCCGCGCACACCACCCTCGAAGCGTGGCTCGGCCAGCCGCTGGACCCGGAGCCCTCGATGGACGCGCTGGTGCTGCGCTACCTGGCCGCGTTCGGCCCGGCCACCGTGCGCGACGTGCAGCACTGGTGCGGCCTCAAGCGCCTGGGCGAGGTGATGGACCGGCTGCGGCCGCGCCTGCGCGCCTTTCGCGGCGAGCGCGGCGCCGAGCTCTTGGACCTGCCCGGCGCGCCACGGCCGGACGCGGACACCCCCGCGCCCGTGCGCCTGCTCCCGGAGTTCGACAACGTGCTCCTCTCGCACGCCGAACGCGCCCGCATCATCAGCGAAGAGCGGCGCAAGCGCGTGTTCACCGTCAACGGCATCATCCGCCCCACCGTCCTGGCCGACGGCTGGGTGGTGGGGATGTGGAAGCTGGAGCGCGAGCGCGGCGCCGCGACGCTCGTCGTCCAGCCCTTCGAGCCGCTGGCTGCCGCGGACCGCGCCGCGGTGCAGGAGGAGGCGATGGCGCTCCTCCGCTTTGCCGCCGCGGACGCGGACGACCACGACGTGCGATTCGCCAGCGCATAGCCTGGGCGCGGAGGAAGCGTCGTTTTCCTGAGCCTGACCATCCGGATAAGCCGCCGCGCACCACCGCCTGTCATTCCGAAGGAGGCGCCGCGCTGAATCAAGGCATGCCGGGTACCGTGGCGCCGACTGAGGAATCTGCTTTCGGAGGCTCGTAACCCGTCGCCGAGCCCTGGACTCGCGGAGCTTTCCTCGCCGTGCGGATTGCTCCAGCGGGCGCGGTGGATGATCGGCATCCCCCGTTGCGGGCGCGGTTGGGCGCACACAGGTTGGGTGCGGCCATTATCCGCAGGCTCCAGAATCGACCTCCACACCCGGGCTGATGCCGTTCCTACTCCAACGCCTCCTCCGCGCCTGCATGGGTGCCTGCGCGCTCACGCTGGCCCCGGCGTGCGCGCCACCGCCGGCCGTGACGCCGGGCCCGATCGACGCACCCCCGGTGGAAGCCCCCACCCAGCTGGAGCCGAGAGCGTGGACCGCGGAGTCGCCGGCGGGAGATGTCGTCGCGTGGCTGCGGCGGGGATGTGAGCGCGCGGCCGAGGGGAAGGCGGCGTGCGTGGAGCGCGGACTGGTGGCGCTGCTGGAGCAGGCGGGCGTGGCGCGGACGATGGAGGTGCTGGATTCCCTGGCGCAGTCGGACGTGGAGGTGCGCGCCGACGGGCATGCGCTGGCGCACGGGCTGGGGATGTCGGCGTACCGCTCGCCCGCCACGCTGGCGGCCACCTTTGCCGCCTGCCCCCCGTCGCAGATGTCGGGGTGCCAGCACGGCGTCATCCAGGGCTACTTCCTGGAGCTGGCGGGGCAAGGGCGCGAGCCGGGCGCGGTGGAGCTGGATGCGCTCTGCGCGCCGCACCAGGCCGTCCCGTTCACCTACTATCAGTGCGCGCACGGGATCGGGCACGGACTGATGGCGGCGTACGGCAACCACCTTCCCTCCGCGCTGGCCGGGTGCGACCGGGCCAGCGACCCCGACGTCCGCCGCACCTGCCATGGCGGCGCGTTCATGGAGAACATCATCCAGGTCACCCATCCCCACCACGCCACCGAGGGGCACGCCCGCACGCAGGGCCACGGCGCGCACGCGCAGCACGCCTCCGCGGATGCGCACGCCGGCCACGGCGCTGAACGCGGCGCGTGGAAGGCGCTGGACCCGGCGGACCCGCAGTATCCCTGCAACGCCGTGGACGCCCGCTACGGCGACGCGTGCTACGACCTGCAGCCTTCCGCCGTCATGTTCTTCGCCGGCGGCGACGTGGAGCGCACGGCGCGCGCGTGCCAGGACGCGCCGCGCGAGTTCGCGGCCACCTGCTTCATGAGCCTGGGCCGCGAGTTCACCGCGTGGGCGGTGCAGGACCACGTGCGTACCCTGGATGCGTGCCGGCGCGCCGGCGAGGCCTCGGAAGCGCGTGCCCGCGCGTGGTGCGAGCAGGGCGCGCTGCGGACGCTGATGAGCCAGGCCGCCGACCCGCAGGAGGGCATCCGCTTCTGCCGCGCGGTCCAGGGCGCCGACGCCAAGCGGGACTGCTACCGCGTGGTCGGCGAGTTCGTCTCCATGCTGGCCGCGGGCACGCAGGCGCGCGGAAGCCACTGCCGCACGGCCGAGCCGGAGTTCATCGCCACCTGTCGCCGCGGCGCCGGAATCGACCCGTCCGATAGCCGCGACGAGGAATGATGACGATGCCGATCGCCGATCCGACCAGGTAATCCCCGGTTGCGGACGCGCAGGTGCTTGGGATGCCGCACACCCCCCGGCCGCCGAGTCCGCGCAGGCGGACTGTGTGCCGTTGTTGCCGCGAATTTATTCGCTCCGGACGAGCCCGGCGGATCATTCCCCGGTTGCGGACGCGCAGGTGCCCGGGATGCCGCACGCGCCCCGGCCGCCGAGTCCGCGCAGGCGGACTGTGTGCCGTTGTTGCCGCGAATTTATTCGCTCCGGACGAGTCCGGCGGATCATCCCCGGTTGCGGACGCGCAGGTGCCCGGGATGCCGCACACCCCCCGGCCGCCGAGTCCGCGCAGGCGGACTTTGCGAGTTTCCAGCGGCGAATTCATTCGCTCCCGCGGGCGGATCGGCACGCAACCCGATCAGATCCGCATCGCCATCATCCCGGCAGGCCGGCGGCACGTAACCCGATCAGATCCGCATCGCCATCAATCCGCCCCATGCCGTTCTGCGTGCCTGTTCCCCTTCGCCCGTTGCGCGCGCCCACGTCTGGAACCAGCTTTGCGGCCGCCTTCACGTCCACACCGCCATCCACCGCTCGATCTCCGCACATGACGTCTCTGCTGCACCCAAGCTTCTTCCGCGTGGCGCTGGCCGCCTGCGCGCTGCTGGTCGCCGCCTGCGCGCCGTCCGCCCGGACCTCCGCCGGCCCCGCGCCCGAGCCGCCGACCGCGCTGGAGCCGCGCGAGTGGACGGCGGCGTCTCCCGCGCCGGAGATCGCCGCGTGGGTCCAGGCGGGGTGCATGCGCGCGCCGGGGGGCAAGGACGCCTGCGTGGAGCGCGCGCTCACCACGCTGCTGGACCAGGCCGGCGTCGCCAAGAGCATGGAGGTGCTCGACACGCTGGCCGCCAGGGACGACAAGGTGCGCGACGACGGGCACGCGCTGGCGCACGGACTGGGCATCTACGCCTACCGCTCTCCCGAGACCGTCTCCGCCACCTTCGCCGGCTGCCCCACCTCGCAGATGTCGGGGTGCTTTCACGGCGTCATCCAGGGCTACTTTCTGGACCTGGGCCGCCAGGGGCGGCAGGTGGGCTCCACAGAGATGGATGCGCTGTGCGCGCCGCACGGGGGCAATAAGTTCATCTACTTTCACTGCGCGCACGGGATGGGGCACGGGCTCATGGCGCTGCACCAGAACCACCTGCCCATGGCCCTGGCCTCGTGCGACCTGATCAGCGTTGCGTTCGTGCGGGAAAGCTGCTACGGCGGCGCCTTCATGGAGAACGTGATGCAGGTGACGCACCCCCATCACACCGCCGCCGGCCATGCGGAGACGCAGGAAGGAGCGCACGCATCGGCGGATGCCCATGGCGGCCACGGCGGGGCGGGGGATGCGCACGCGGGGCACGGCGCGCAGGCGATGGCGCACGGCGAGTGGCGCGCGCTGGACCGCGGCGACCCGCTGTATCCCTGCAACGCGGTGGACGAAAAGTACCAGCGGGAGTGCTACGGCTTTCAGCCCTCGCCCATGATGTTCTTCAACGGGGGCGACGTCGCGGGCACGGCGCGCCTGTGCGAGCAGGCGCCGGAGGCGTTCCGGGTCACCTGCTTCAGCAGCCTGGGCCGCGAGATCACCGCCTGGGCCGACCAGGACCACGGGCGCACGCTGGAGATGTGCGGCCGCATCGGCGACCTGGGTGGCGGGCAGGGCAGGGAGTGGTGCGAGGGCGGTGCCGTGGCCACCCTGATGAACCAGACCGCCGACGCCGCGGACGGCATCCGCTTCTGCCACGCCGTCCAGGGCGCGGCGGCCAAGGAGGCGTGCTACAGCCGCGTCGGTGCCTTCACCATCACGCTCAGCGGCGACGTGCCCACCCGCGAGCGGCAGTGCGCCGCCGCCGAGCCGGAGTTCGTCGCCGCCTGCCGCCGCGGCGCCGAGGTCGACGGTCCCGCGTCCCGGACCGGCTCGTAGCGGAGAGCGAGGGGGCACGCAGAGCGGCGGAGAGGCAAAGCAGCAGAGGAACGGGAGGGTGTCCTCTGCTGCTCTGCCTCTCTGCTGCTCTGCGTGAATCGTTTTTTCGGATCCGGTAAGCCCCGGCCGCGGTTGCGGGCGCCCGCAAGCGGAGCCAGTTTTGCGTGCGGAGGCGGGTTCTCCGCGTAGAGCTTTTCCAATCCATCCAGGCGACGATGACGTTTTCTCTGCACCGACGCTTTCTGTGCGCGGCCCTGGCCGCCTGCACCGCGCTGTTCGCCGCGTGCACGCCCTCCGCGCGGACGGGCGCGGGCGGGCCCGCGCCGGACCTCAGCACGCCCGATACGCGCGCGTGGACCGCGGAGTCCCCCGCCGGCGAGATCTCGCGGTGGGTGCGGCGCGAGTGCGGCAGCCGCTTTCGCGTAAAGCAGGCGTGCGTGGAGCGCACCCTGGTGGCGCTCATCGACCAGACCGGCATCGGCCGCACCATGGAGGTGCTGGACACCCTGGTGACCGTGGACGGCGACGTGCGCGCCAACGCCCACGCGCTGGCGCACGGCCTGGGCATCGCCGCCTACCGCACGCCCGAGACGCTGGCCACCACCTTTGCCGCCTGCCCGCCCACGCAGATGTCGGGGTGCTACCACGGCGTCGTGCAGGGCTACTTTCTCTCGCTGGCGCGCCAGGGAAAGCTCCCCGGCACCCCCGAGCTCGACACCATGTGCGAGCCGCACCGCGGCACCACCTTCCTGTTCTTTCAGTGCGCGCACGGCATGGGACACGGTCTCATGGCCGTGCACGACAACCACCTCCCCATGTCGCTGGACGCCTGCGACCTGGCCACCGACGAGTTCATCCGCGAGTCGTGCTACGGCGGCGTGTTCATGGAGAACGTCGTCCGCGTCACCCATCCGCACCACACGGCCGAGGGCCACGCAGGCACGCAGGGGCACGGGGGGCACGATGCACAGCCCGCCGCGGCGGATGCCCACGCGGCCCACGGCGCGTCGCAGGCAGCGGCGGGCCATGACGGGCACGGCGACCACGCGGCCCACGGCGCCGGCCAGCAGGCGCAGGCGATGCAGCACACCCCGTGGCGCCCGCTGAACCGCGACGACCCGCTGTACCCGTGCAACGCCGTCGCGGAAAAGTACCAGGAGGCGTGCTACATGATGCAGACCTCCGCCATCCTGTACTTCAACGGCAGCGACGTGGCCGCCACCGCGCGTGCCTGCGAGCAGGCCCCCGCCGCCATGCAGTCCCTCTGCTTCGGCAGCCTGGGGCGCGACATCACCGCGCTGGCGTACCAGAACCACGCGCGCTCGCTGGAGCTGTGCGGGCGCGCCGCGGGGCTGGCGGGCGGCCGTGGACAGATGTGGTGCACGCTGGGCGTGGTGCAGAACCTGGTGAACGTGGCGGCGGATCCGGACGAGGGGCTGCGCTTCTGCCGCGTCGTCACCGGCGCCGACGCCAAGGGCCAGTGCTACCGCGCCGTCGGAGAGATGATCAGCACCCTGGTGAACGCCCCCGCCCAGCGCGGCGAATCGTGCCAGGGCGCCGAGCCCGAGTACGTCGCCATCTGCCGCAGTGGCGCCGGCATCGAGACCGCCGCCGGCAGCGACGACGAGTAGCCTCGCCCCAGACCTGGCTGGATGAAGAGAGCCGGCGGATGCCCATCCGCCGGCTCTCTTCTTTGCTGGATGATGCCGGTGCGGATCCAGCCGGTGGATTCCGGTTGCGGACGCGCAGGCGCTTGGAACGCCGCACACGCCCAGGCCGCCGAGGCCGCGCAGGCGGACTTTGTGTAGTTGTTGCCGCGAATTCATTCGCCCGGCAGGCGGACGGCGCATAACCCGACCATCCGCGTTCGGCCCCCTCCGCAGAATCCGATGACTTCCTGAGGGAGCGCCACGCAGAACCGGCAGCTACGCAACAGCTTGCGCGCGACCGAAGGATCTCGTCGGCCTTGCTCGGGGCTGGAATCGCGGCGTGGAGCCAGCCCCACAATTCTGCCGGCGAGATCCTTCGGTCGGCACCATGGTCTGGTGAACGGGAGGGACCGGCGCGGCGCCTCCCTCAGGAAGTCAACGCTCCGCCCGATTTTCTCTCCTCTCCTCATCTCCGCGCCTCCGCGCCTCCGCGTGAGGGCCGGTTCCCTCCTCCATGTCGGTCGTGGAGAATGCAGTGGATCGTGCAAACTTTGCCGACTCTGCACCTGTATCAGTGACTCTCGGTCGAGCGTATGCGCTGAAAAACGGCGCCGTTGCTGGAGATGTCCAGGATGGCGCATCCGGCACGGGATTGGCGGCGCAGAGCAGGCTATTCAACCGTTTTTCCGCGATTCGCCTTGCCATTCGCTGGGGCGCAGCTTACACTTGGGCTACGCCGGGCCCGCCATGCAGCCGTATTTTCGGAGCGTGCCCCATTCCCCCAGCGAAACTCCGGTGAATCCCACGCCCGCACGCAACCGCCTTCGGGGACCCGTGAGAACAACCGCATCCGTCATCGCCGCCGCGCTCCTGGCCGCCGGTCCGCTCGCCGCGCAGGACGAGCCCGCACAGCCGGGGCAGGTCCATGTGGTGCGCCCCGGCGAGACGCTGTGGGACATTGCCCGCGCCTGCCTCTCCGACCCGTTCCTGTGGCCGGAGATCTTCCGCCTCAACACCAGCACCGTCGAAGACCCGGCGCTCATCTATCCCTCCGAGCGCCTGGTGCTTCCCGCCTGCGCCGGTCAGGCCGTGGACGAGGGCCCGTACTTTGGCGAGCCGCAGCAGGCGGGGCCGCAGGGGCCCACGCTGCGCCTGGGGGTGACGGTGCCGCAGCCCGCCGTGCTGCAGGGCGACTTCTACCGCGCCGCCTTCGTGGCGCAGCCGCGCGAGGTGCCGCTGGTGGGCCGCCTTGAAGAGGCGGAGTACCAGTCGGTGGTGGACCTCACCATGGCGCCGCAGCTCAACCTGTACGATCGCGTGTTC
>DASQBH010000957.1:0-2816 GCA_035635315.1 Longimicrobium sp. | reverse complement strand
GAGCGCATCCAGCGCGGGGCGCAGCGCGGGCGTCTCCATCGCCTTTACCTCGCGCCCCGCGCCCTCCGCGGAGGCGGCGAGGCAGGCCAGGGAGGCGGCCAGCACCGGGGCAAGCTCCGCCGGATCGCGGGCCAGCACGTCTTCCAGCAGCCCCGTGCGCCGGTGGATCGCGGCGTATCCCGCCAGTGCTCCACCTCCGTCGCGCGCCTCCAGCACCACGTGCCCGCCGATGCGGTACCGCAGACGCGCCGCGCCCCGGTCCACCGCGCAGCGGATGGAAAAGCGCTCCACCGCCCGCTCCCACAGCGCGTCGTACTCCGCACCGAAGCCGGAGGCGGGAGCGGCCGTGAGGCCCGTGGCGGCGGCCCGCAGCGCGTCCGGGTCCGCCAGCCGCAGGGCGGCGCAGGGATGCTCCACCATCCGGAACTCGCCGAACCAGCGAAAGAAGGGGAGCCAGGCGTGCTCGGGAACCGCGTACAGCACCCGGAACCCCGCCTCCGCCGAGGCGCGCGCCCCGGCCCGGTACAGCCGCACCATGGGGTGGGACTGGCTGCGGATGGAGCCCCGGCGCGTTCCGCGCGCCAGGATCGGCGCGCCCAGGCGGACGGCGGGGACCTCCTCGCCGTCTACCCGCACCACCGTCGGGGCGAAGACGGCCTGCCCCACCAGCCGTCCGGCGCCGTCCTCCGCCACCACCACGATGCAGGCGCCGTCGGGGCGGTCCACGTACCACCTGCGCCACTGCTCGGGGGTGATGCCGCCCCACCCCGACTCCTCCTCCCACAGGCGCAGCACGCCGGGGAGGTCTTCCTCGCGGAAGGGGCGGTAGGTGAGCCCTTCGGCGGCCGTGCTGGGCGCGGTGCTCACGCGTCCCCCCGGCGCGCGTCGGCGGCCTTCGTTCGCGCCACGGCGCAGTAGAGCGCCGCCAGCGCGGAGGCGCAGTCGTTGGAGACGCGCAGCAGCAGCGCCACCGCCACCAGCGCCAGCACCGCCGACGCCGTCCACGCGCCGTCCACCGCCGCGCCCCACCCCAGCAGCAGCAGCCCCACCGCCAGCACCAGCACCAGGGGCGAGGGGCGGGGCCACGCCCGCAGGCGCACCAGCTGGCGCCCCGCGCCGTGCTCCTCCACCCCCATCCGCACCCGCACGGCGCCCAGCGTGCCGTCGCGCACCTCCAGGTCCCACAGGTCCGTCTCGCCGCCGTGCCCCACCACCGCCCGCTCCTCGCGCAGCGCCGCGTCCAGCGCCCGCAGGCGGTCGGCGGGGTCGCGCCACCCCTCGCTCCACGCGGAGAGCACCCGCGGACCGGGGAGCGCCAGCCCCCGCACGCCCTGGCGCCGCCACGGCGTGATGCCGTACGACAGGCGGCCGCGCAGGCGGGCCAGCGGCTGGATCAGGTGCAGCAGGGCCGTCAGCGCGCGGCGGACGGCCACGTCGCCGGGCGGCATGGGCCTGCGGAAGCACGCCCGCATCCCGCCCCGCAGCGCCTGCCCCAGCTGGGCCAGCGCGGCCAGGCACGCCAGGGGGAGCGCCGCCAGCAGGGGAGGCCAGAGCAGCCCCACCAGGCTGAGTGCCGCCAGCAGCGCCACGCCCAGGTACCACTCCGGCATCAGGGGGAGCGAGCGGAGCATCCCCGGCGCGGGGCGGTAGAGCCGCTGGAACGGCGCCGTTCCCCACACCCCGCCGTAGATGCGCCCGGGGGGCGGGAGCAGCGGCTGCAGCAGCCCGTCGCCGTAGATGCGGCCGGCCCACTGCACGTGGCCGCCGCCGTTGTAGCGGTCCGGCCACTTGCGCTCCAGCATGGCCTCGGCGCGGCCGTAGCCCACCTGCTGGCGCCAGTACCCCCGCACCGTCCCCCGCCGGTGGTGCCACACCATGGCGGCCGGGGAAAAGCCCAGGGTCCAGCCGCGCTCCTGCAGGCGCCAGCACAGGTCCACGTCGTCGCCGGCCACGCGGAACCGCGCGTCGAAGCCGTCCAGCGCCTCCAGCGCCGCGCGCCGGAACGCCATGTTGCAGCCGGGGATGTGCTCCGCCGTGCGGTCGTCCAGCAGCACGTGCACGGGGCCGCCCGGCGCGTTGCCCACGCAGTCCGCCACCAGCGGCGCGCCGGGCGGGGGCACGTTGGGGCCGCCCACGCCGGCGTGCGCGGTGGCGGCGAAGTCCAGCGCCAGGTAGGTGAGCCAGTCCGGGTCCGGGTGCGCGTCGGCGTCCAGGTACGCCACGATCTCGCCCGTGGCCTCGCGCCACCCCGTGTTGCGCGCCGCGGAGAGCCCCCGGTTGGGGGTGCGGATCAGCCGGCAGGGGTACCCGCCGGCGATGGCCGCCGTGGCGTCGGTGGAGCCGTCGTCCACCACGATGGTCTCGAAGTCCGGGTACCGCAGCGCCTCCACCCCGCGCAGGGTGTCGTGCAGCGTGTCCTCCGCGTTGTAGGCGCAGACCACGACGGAGACGCGCGGCCACGCCTGCGCGGCGGGGACGGGCACCTCGGCGAACGCCTCGCCCACGGCCGCCAGCGCCGGCTTGGGCTGGCCCGCGCGGTCCGTCAGGCCAAAGTCCCAGTCGTCGATGTCGTGGCCGCCGCGGTGCCACTCGTCCGTCCACGCAAAGGCAAAGGCCCCCGCGCACCCGCTGGCGAACGCCGTGCGCAGCTGCCACTCCAGCGAGCGCGCCTGCGCGGCCGTGCCGTTGCGGCGGGAGTCGAGCCCGATCTCGGCCAGCACCAGCGGCCGGTCGCCGGCCAGGTTGTGCAGCCGCGCCAGGTACGCCTCCAGCCGCTCCTGCCGCTCCAGGTACACGTTGAAGCAGAGAAGATCGGC
>DASQBH010000956.1:0-3861 GCA_035635315.1 Longimicrobium sp. | reverse complement strand
GGCCATCCCCGAGGTGTTTTTGACCGCCTACGACGCGCTCTTTCGCCAGCTGGACCTTACGATGGGCGAGCGGCTGCTGATTTTGGCCGTGGGGAGCGGCGTGGGGACGGCGGCGCTGCAGCTGGCCAGCGCGGCGGGCGCCACGGTGATCGGCACCTCGCGCACGGCGGGCAAGCTCAAGCAGGCGATGGAGATGGGGCTGGAGGTGGGGGTGGATACGTCCAGGGAGGACCTGGCGGAGGCGGTGAACCAGGCCACCTACGGCAGCGGCGTGCACGCGGTGCTGGACCTCGTGGGCGGCAAGATGCTGGAGGCGTCGCTGCGGGTAGTGGCGCTCCGCGGCCGCGTGGTCGTCGTGGGGACGACGGGGGGAAGCAAGGTGGAGGTGGACCTGGGCCTGCTGCTGCGGCGCCGCATCCACCTGTTCGGCACGGTGCTGCGCAGCCGCCCGCTGGAGGAAAAGATCGCGCTGGCCCGCGAGTTCTCCAACGCGGTGCTGCCGCTCATCTCCTCGGGCCGCATCAGGCCGGTGATCGACTCCGTCTTTCCCTTCGACGCCATCCGCAGCGCCCACGAGCGGATGGAAGAGAACGCCAGCTTCGGCAAGATCGTGCTGACGTGGTAGGCCGCCAGAGCAAAGAAACACAAAGAAATAGGGTACAGAGGAACAGAGAAGAAAAGAGAGGAACAGAGGAAATCCATCCCTCTGCTCCTCTCTTTTTTCCTCTGTTCCTCTGTACCCCCAATCTGTTGCTTTTACCGGCAGCCTACGCCGCGGCCTCGGCACCGGGGGACAGGTCCAGCTCCATCTCGAACTCGGGCGAGTAGAGCGTGGATGGGCGAAAGCGGTAGCCGGCCTTCTGGTAGCTGCGCACGGCCGCGCGGTTGTGGGGCTCCACCGAAAGCCACAGCCGGTCCAGCTCCAGCGTGCGCGCCAGCTCGGCGGACACGCGGTTCACCTGCGTGCCCATGCCGCGGCCGCGCACGCTCTGGTCCAGAAAGATGGCGTACTCGCGCACGCCGTCCTTGCCCGTGGGCATCAGCATGGCGTGGCCCACCAGGCGGCCGTCCACCTCCACGATCAGGTGGTCGCCGCCGGCCAGCACGCCGGTAAGCCAGCGCTCCACGCGCTGCGGGCCTTCGGGCGGAAGCCCCTGGGCCGCGCGCTTGGGCTGGAACGCGTCGTAGAACGCGTCCAGCAGCGCGCGATCGCCCTCACGAAGTCGTCGTACGGTAAACATGCCCCCCTCGCGGTCGCGGAGGGTTACGGGGAACGCCAGCCCCTTGACGGGCATGGCGGAAGGTATGGGGGGATCCACGGTCATTCTTCCCTCAGAATCCCAGGCCCCAGCCACGGATCAGCGGCAGCGCCTGCCGCCGCAGCGATTCCAGCGTGCGCCGGTTGGTGGCCTCGATCTCCTCGCGGCGCGGCACCGGCTTGTGGTCCTCCTCGGCGTCGCGGACGTGCGGCGGCAGCATCACCGGCGCCTCGCCCTGCCAGCGGTTCAGCCATTCGTGGGGAATGCGGTTGGGCACCTCCTGCCCGCTCAGCGCCCCCCACACCAGCGTCCAGGCGCGCGGCACCACCTGCCAGATGGCGTATCCGCCGCCCCCCGTGGCGATCACCCGCCCCCCGCACACCCGGTCCGCCGCCTCGCAGACGATCCGCGTCGTCTCCTCGTACAGCCGCGTCGACGCGCGCAGGTGCGTAAGCGGGTCCAGCGAGTGCCCGTCGCAGCCGGACTGCAGGACGACCACGTCCGGCCGGTACGCCTCCATCACCTCGGGGATCAGCTTGCGGTGGATGTCGATCCACGAACCGTCCTCCGTGAACGGCTCCAGCGGCACGTTGAGCGAGTAGCCGTAGCCGTCCCCGTCGCCCAGCTCGTCCACGAACCCCGTCCCGGGGAACAGGTAGCGCCCGGACTCGTGCAGCGAGAGCGTCAGCACGTCGGGATCGTCGTAGAAGATCCCCTGCACGCCGTCGCCGTGGTGGGCGTCGTAGTCGATGTACATCACCTTGCCGCCGTGCTCGCGCCGGATCCACGCGATGGCCGCGGCCAGGTCGCTGTACACGCAGAAGCCGGAGGCACGGTCGCGGTGCGCGTGATGCAGGCCGCCGCAGATGCTGAACGCCCGCGTCACCTCACCCCGCATCACCAGCTCCGCCGCGCGGATGGTGGCGCCGCTGACCAGGGCGGTGATGTCGTGCATCCCCGGAAAGATGGGGGTGTCGTCCGTCCCCAGCCCCCAGCGCCCCGCGCCGGACGAATCCGTGCCGCCGCTGAAGCGCCGCACCGCGTCCAGGTACTCGCGGCTGTGCACGGCCAGCAGCTCCGCCTCCGTTGCCGGCCGCGGCGCCACCACCCGCGCCTGGCCGCCGTCCACCAGCCCCAGCGCCTCGATCAGCGAGACGGCCAACTCCAGCCGTTTGGGATTGAAGGGGTGGTCGGGGCGGAACTTGTAGCCGGTGACCGCGGGATCCCAGACGAGCGCCGAGGACACCCGGCTCACGCGAGTCCCCCCTGCCGCAGGTCCGACTCCAGCGACGGCCAGCCCACCTCGAACCCCGCCGCCTCCAGCGCGTGGATCGTCACGCGCGGGTCGATGGTGCTCACGTGGACGATGGCCACGCGCCGCTCCCCCGGCTTTCCGGGGGGCACCATCAGCGAGCAGATGTTGACGTTCAGCTCTTCGCCGATCACGCGCATGGCCCTGGCCAGCTCCCCCGCGCGGTCCGCCAGCGCGATCTCCAGCCGCGACGAGGCGTTGGCGGGGCCCAGGATCTCCACGAAGGCGTCCAGCACGTCGCTCTCGGAAAGGATGCCCAGCACGGCGCCGTGGGCGTCGACCACCGGCAGCGCGCCGATGCGGCGGCGGCGCATGAGCTTGGCCGCGTCCTCCACCGTGTCCAGCGGGCCGATGCTGTCGGGGTTGGTCCGCATCACGTCCGAGACCGGGGTGCGGTCCAGGAACGCGACCCGCTCCGCGTCGGGCTCGGTGATGGGCGAGGGAAGGGCGGTGCGCACGTCGCGGTCCGAAACGATCCCCACCAGCACACCGCCGTCCACCACGGGAAGGTGGCGGATGCGGCGCTCGCGCGTGAGCCGCAGGGCGTCCGCGAGCGAATGGCGGGGCGAGACCACGACGGGGTCGTGGGTCATCCGCTTTTTGACCAGCATGTTTTCCTGGAGGCAACCGCGGGCGCGGCGGGCCGTCCGCGTGGACGGCGCGCCCGCGGGACAGTCAACGAATCAGAGGTCGATCTTCTGCCCGGGGCGCATGCCCGCAAAGCCGGCGCGGGTGCACACCAGCGACGCGGCGCCGGTGGCGTCGATCCAGACCACGGCGTTCTGGCCGAACACCAGGCCCAGCTCCACCAGCAGGGGCCGCACGTCGCCCAGCAGCAGGAACCCCGGCTCCTCCCACTCTTCGGTGCCGACCTGGCCGCCGCGGGCCAGGACGCGCCGGAACGGCACGCCCAGCGAGCGCACGTGCCGCAGCAGGTCCTGGTCGGCCGCCCGGTTCTCGTCGGGGGTGCGGGCGATGGACGCCGGGTTGTACGCGGTCACGATCCCCGACGGCCGCAGCTGCGCGTCGGCGGGGGTGTCCAGGCGCACGTCCAGGGTTCCGGCCGTCATCTCGACGGTCCAGGTGGTGCCCCGGTAGGCGTCCAGAAGCTCGGCATCGCTCACGAGCGTAGCGGCTGTAGCGGTGGCTGGAACCACGTCGAATTTCTGGTCAGTAGCGGTTTTCACGCGCGAGCGCGCCGGACGCGTCGTATACGCGCAGCACGTTCGCGGAGCCGTCGTAGTCGGCATCGATCAGCTGGTACGCCACGGCGCCGCCGCGGTAGACCTC
>DASQBH010000955.1:0-2681 GCA_035635315.1 Longimicrobium sp. | reverse complement strand
GGCGCCGGTGAACGCGCCCTTGACGTGCCCGAAGAGCGTGGACTCCAGCAGATCGGGCGGCAGGTTGCCCGAGTTGACCGTGACGAACGCACGGTCGTTGCGCGACGAGTTGGCGTGGATGGCCCGCGCCACCAGCTCCTTGCCCGTGCCGCTCTCGCCGGTCACCAGCACGGTTGCGTCCGTGGGCGCGGCGCGGCGGATGACTCGCACCGTCTCGCGCAGCGCCGCCGAGTCGCCGATGAGCCCGCGGAACTCGCCCGCCAGCTCCTGCCGCAGCCGCGCATTCTCGGCGCGCAGCGAAAGCACCTCGCGGGCGCGGCGCACCAGGGCGCGGATCTCCTCGTTGTCGAACGGCTTGGGGACGTAGTCGTACGCGCCCTCGCGCAGCGCGCGGACGGCCGTGCGCTCGTCGCCGTGCGCGGTGACCAGGACGAAGAGGGTGTCGGGATGGCGGGCGCGCACCTCTTCCAGCAGCGCCAGGCCGTCCATGGCGGGCATGGTGAGGTCGCTCAGCACCAGGTCCGCCGGCGCCTCGTCCAGCGCGGCGAGCGCGGCCGGCGCGTGCTCCGCCTCGCGCACCTGGTGCCCGTCGCTCTCCAGCAGCTCCGCCAGCGAGAACCGGATCGCCCGCTCGTCGTCAACGACCAGGATTTTCACGGACGCACCCTGCGGGAAGACATCATCTCTTCTGACGCCTTCGTGCGGGATTCCGCCAGCCTTTGGGCTAGATGATCGGGCAATGGGGTATGTAGAAAGCGTATGGTAAGAGGAACTCGACCACGTTCTCTCTCATTCATCCAGTACGCGTACATGTCTGCTTGTGTCAGCACGATGTACGGTTGCTCAGCCCGGGCCAGAAGCAGGAACAACATATCGGATCGGAGCTTGTGTATCGCACCGGTGCAAAGGTTGTTTCCCGATGTCCTTGATGAACTCGTAGAGATGCTCGCAACAATGATCCCGTCATCACTAACGGCATCGAATTCGAACACTCCGCCACTCTCGAGTTTCAGATTTCGCGTCGAGAATGTCTGCTTCAGGAGTTCAGGCAACGCCTTCGTGCGCACCCAGTCTTCAGCTTCTTTGCGGAATCGCGTATCAGCCATGTGAATCCGTGCGAAAGAATCATCTCAGGGATCATCCTCAGCGAAGTTCGCGGGGCCATGGCCGAAGCAGCAATGGTGACAGTCAAGGTCGGGCAACCACGCGGCCCGTCCCCGCATCCAACGCCCTGTCCCGCGACGGCTGCCAGCTAGAGAGTCGCCGCACAGGTTGATCCGTCCGCATCCCCATCCTCTCCACCGCCTGGTACCGATGATCCGACTGCTGATCGCGCTCTGCCTGCTCGTGCCCGCGGCCAGCGGCGCGCAGACCTCCACCGAGGCGTCTTATCGCACAGAGGAGGTGCGTTACGCGAACGGGGAGGTGGCGCTCGCGGGGCTGCTGATGCTGCCGCCGGCGCGCGGGCCGGTGCCGGGCGCCGTGATCATCCAGGGCTCGGGGCGCAGCGACCGCACCAACCAGTGGGCGCGCGCCATCGCCGAGGAGCTGGTGCGGGCCGGCGTGGCCGTGCTGCTCACCGACAAGCGCGGGAGCGGCGCGTCGGGCGGCGACTGGCAGACGGCCGGCTTCGACGACCTGGCGGGCGATGCGCTGGCCGGCGTGGCCGCGCTCCGCGCCCGCGCCGACGTCGATTCCATGCGCGTGGGGCTGGCGGGGCTGAGCCAGGGCGGATGGATCGCGCCGCTGGCCGCCAGCCGCTCGCCGCACGTGGCGTTCGTGATCGACGTCTCCGGCGCGGCGGTGAGCTACGCGGAGCAGAGCTTTCACGAGATGGGCAACACCGCGCGGCAGGCCGGCCTTTCCGACGCGGCGGTTGCCGAGGTGCTGGCGCTGAACCGCGCCGCCGGCCAGTACCTGATCGACGGCGACTGGGCCGCGTATGAGCGCGCCCGCCAGCATGCGCTCGGTACTGAGGCGCGGCCGGTAGCCGAAGGCTTTCCCGCGGCCCAGGACGCGCGGATCTGGACCTTTCTGCGCAAGTCCTTCGCGTTCGATCCCATGCCGTACTGGATCGTCCTCCCGCAGCCCGTGCTGGTCCTTCTCGGCGCGGACGACGAGCGCGACAACGTCCCCGTGGCCGCCAGCGTGCAGCGGCTGGAGGCCGGCTTCGCGAGCGCCGGCAAGCGCAACGGACGCGTGGTGATAATCCCGGGCGCCGGGCACTCCTTTATCGACCACACCACGCACCAGCTGATGCCGGCGTTCACCCAGGGGCTGGCGGAGTGGGTGCGGACGGAGGTCGTCCACCCCGCCCGCTGACAGGGTCAGCGCCTGTTCGTGCTCCCAGGCGAGCAGCCAGTCATCCTGAGGGAGGCGCCACTCCGCAAGCTGCTGGTACGAAAGAGGTTGGCGCCGACCGAAGGACCTTGTCGGCAGAACGGAAGGGCTGGTTCTGCGCCGTGCGGGCTGCCGCGTCGGTGGACGAGAGAAGGTCCTTCGGTCGCGCGCAGGCGCTTGTGTGGCTGCTGGCTACACGTGGTGCGCTCCCTCAGAGTGTGTTTAAGAATCAGCCTAACTAACGATTGATTTCCTGAGGGAGGCGCCGCTCCCAACCCGCTGCTGCGCAAGCGATTTGGCGCCGACCGAAGGATCTCGCCGGCAGCACCTGAGGGCTGGAT
>DASQBH010000954.1:0-4014 GCA_035635315.1 Longimicrobium sp. | reverse complement strand
GTGAAACCATCTGAAACAACCAGATGTTCACCAGCTAAATATTTGTAGATCAGCAATTTGAACGGAGTGGGAGGGGTGCATTTTTACGGCGGCTTCATGAGATTGGACGGGAAAAGGTGGTTTTCCCTCCCTCTCCAGACCGGAGCCTCTCATGCTGCGCGCAAAACTCCACCCCGCGCTGGGGGCGGCCGCGCTCGTTGCGCTCTCCGCCTGCAGTGACCTGGCCAACCTCCCCACCGCACCCATCCCGCTCGGACCCAGCACCACCGTCTCCAGCTACGCGGGGCAGATCATCATCAACGAGGTGATGGCGGACCCCGACGCGGTGACGGACACCTACGGCGAGTGGCTGGAGGTGCACAACACCGGCACCAGCGCGGTGAACCTGCAGAACTGGACGCTGGCCTCCAACAACGACACCCCGCAGACCATCTCCAGCTCCGTCTCGGTACCCGCGGGCGGGTACGTGGTGCTGGCGCGCAACGGCACGTACTCCACCAACGGCGGCGTGAACGAGGACTACGTCTACGGCGTCATCAACCTGGCCAACACCTCGGACTGGGTGGCGCTGCGCGACGGCGGCGGCGCCAGCGTCGACTCCGTCTCGTGGGCCAGCGCCATGCCCGTGGGCGCCACGCGCGGGGTGAGCAACCCCGGCCTGGACAACCTGGACGCCAAGGGGAGCAACTGGCACACCTCCATCACCGCCTTCGGGTCGGGCGACGAGGGGACGCCGGGGGCGCGCAACGACGGCAAGCGCGGCGCGCTTACGGTGCGCATCATCGACGCGGGGCAGGCGGACGCCATCTTCATCGAGAACGGCGACACGCGCATCATCCTGGACGCCGGCCAGGGGCTCAGCCGCATGGCGGACCTGATCAGCGAGTTCGGGATGGCCAACGGCACCATCGACATGATGATCATGTCGCACGCGCACTACGACCACCACGGCGGCCTGCGCGAGTTCTTCAAGACGGCGCACAACATCGACATCCCCGTCTTCTTCGAGAACAAGGACGCGCAGGTGAGCAGCACGCTGCAGGAGTTGCGCGACACCATCGCGGCGCGGGTGAGCCGCAGCGAGATCGACTACCGCGACACCGACGACCCCTGCGGCACGGGCGCGGCCATCTGCACCTTCGTGCTGGACGGCGGGGCCAAGCTGCACGTGATGAAGCCCAAGCCCACCGGCGACCCCAACGACCGCTCCGTGCCGCTCAAGCTGGTGGGTCCCGACAGCGCCAGCTTCACCATGTGGCTCTCGGGCGACGCGGAGCACGGTGCGCTGGACTGGTTCGACTCCACGGGATACGACGTGTCGCCGGGGATGAACGTGGACGTGGTGAAGGGCAACCATCACGGCAGCTGCAACGGCATCAACAGCCGGTTCCTGGACCTCACCTCGCCCAGCTGGATCACCTTCGGGGTGAGCGCGACCAACGGCTACCACCACGTGCACACCCAGACCAAGGACCTGCTGACGGCGCGCTCCATCCCCTGGTACCGCTCCGACGGCAACGGCCGCATCACCTTCACCACGCCGGGCACCTCGGGCGGCGGCTACACCGTGTCGGTGGAGAAGGGCACCGCGAGCATGAACGGCGCGGCCGACGAGACGTCCAGCCAGACGGAGTGCAACAGCCTGTGAAGTGCGTGAGTGCGAAAGTGCGAGAGTGCGAAAGTACGAAAGTACGAAGGTGCGGGGGGGGCATTGGCTCCTCCGCGCCTTTGCACTGCTTGGTGTACACATGCTTGCAATTATCGCGTGCAGTCATCATAATTGGTGTACACATCTGCTTCACGGTGTACACACAGAGGTCGCATGGGTCTCGGAATTCGCGAAGCCAGGAATACTCTGCCCTCCCTGATCAAGCGCGCGGCGGAAGAAGACGAAGAGATCCAGCTGGGCGCGCGCGGAACGGACGAGGTGACGCTGGTCGCGACGCGTAAGTACCAGCGAATGAGCCATGAGCTGGATCATCTGCGGACAGAGGTCGCCCAGCTGAGGGAGCAGCTGGCGCAGATGGCCGATCGAGCAGACCGTGTATCCGGTAGCGGCCAGCCGTTCGCGGGGCTGCAGCGCGCGCTGGAAAGCGGCAGGCTCAGCGTGGGGACTCCTGGCCCGCGGATTCGCGAGTACATGCCGGACTACGTGCACACGAGCGCGGTGAGCCGGGAAGAGCGCGTTCGTTTCGGGAGCGGCACACCCGAGCCGCAGTATCACCGGCCGGGTCCGCGGGCGTAGCCGATGACGGACTACCTGAGCAGCCCCAACGGGCGCCTGCGCCAGGGAGACGTGATCCTGGCGCCGGCAACGGTGCTCGTTTCCGCGGACGAAGCGAGGAATGCCGATGCTCCGGCCCTGCCGCCGCAATATCTGGGAGACCGTGTGCAAACCGCGTTATGGTCCAGATCTACGCGGCTGGTTCCGGACGTGGTGGCGGAGACGGTGTTCGCGCCCGTGCTCGTGCTGAGCCACGACTGTCAACTCGAGAAAGACTTCAACGAGCGCGTCCGCGCCCTTGTAGAGGAGGAGGGAGTACTCCTGGCAGATGCCGTTGCTCAGGCATCTGCCGACCCATCACTGGATCCGTTTGCTGTGGTAGCGCCGCTGCGGCCGTACTCGGAAATCCCCGAGCACCGCCACACGGGGATTCGATCGGGCGACCGCATCGGGTACTTTGCGCTCGATGCGATTCCCGGCGACGAGGGCGACTACGTGGTTGATCTGGGCCGTACCTGTACCGTCTCGGTTCACCTGCTCGCCCAGTCCGCCAAAGTGGCATCGCTGGGCCCCGTATCCGCCGCCGACCTGCGGTACAAAATTGCAGAGGCCTATGCGATCCGTGACCTGAGTGTCATCGCCGAATTGGAGGCGATGGTCGGGCATCGCATCATGCGCGCGGAAGCGCTGCCGAAATCCAGAAAGAAAAGCGCCGTCATCCTTCATCTGGACAACGGCGATCTGATTCACCTGGAGGTACGCCGACCTCGCGACGAACTCCCAGAGGAGGTCACGCGAACCCCTGCCGGCCAGGGCTGACTCACGGCCGGACTGCTGATGCGTCCCAGCCGGGAACCACCACTTCGGCGCCGCCGGTCATCTGCGCGATCAGGCGGACGTAGTCGGCCATGGGGGGCAGGCCCATGGACGCGCGGCGCTCGTCCAGCCGAGCGACGTCTTCGATGGGATCGGCGATCCAGCGGCCGTCCACGGCGCTGAACTGCGAGCCGTACAGCTGCGGCAGCCCCTGCCGCACGCGCACGCGGTCCGTCAGCAGCGCCAGGTCCGGAAGCGCCACCTCGCCGCGCGGGGCGGCCTCCATCATCTCAAGCGCCTGGCGCTGCAGCTCGTTGTCGGCGGTGTGCTGCACCAGCAGGAACGCCGCGCCCGCCGCCTCCGGTCCCACCCGGCTGATCCCCGGCCAGCCGTGCACGCGCAGAATCTCCCGCATCCGCGCGGTGTGCGCGCTGTCGACGCTGGACATCCGCCGCATGTACGCCGTATCCTGCACCCGCTCGGGCGTCATCCCCTCGCGCACCTCCTGGTCCAGCCTTCCCATCTCCAGCAGCTCCCGCCGCAGCGCGTCGATGGACGCGGAGTCGGCGGGCGCCTGCGCGGCAAGCGGCGTGGCCAGCAGCAGCGCGGCCAGGGTGGCGAGGAGGATGCGCATCGTACGATCGTTGCAGAGAGGAAAGCCGCGGTTCGGCCGAATCCTACTCATCGCAAGAACGGGTGTTCCGGCGGCCCTCGAGAAATCCCACCACCCACCGAACCCGTGAGCATCCACCGACTCCTCACCCTCGCCCTCGCGTTGGCCGCGTGCATCGCCGCGCCGGCCGCGGCGCAGCCGGACGCGCGCGGGATCCTGTTCGCCGCGGGCATGACGGAGGATGGGGACGCCCTGCTGGAGCCGGTCGCGGTCCTGCTCGAGAGCGGGTTCATGGCGCCGCCGGACGACACCGGGTCAGACGAGATCAGACCGTTCAACGCGCAGTGGATGCGCCCCGGCA
>DASQBH010000953.1:0-6349 GCA_035635315.1 Longimicrobium sp. | reverse complement strand
AATGAGACCCATGGCATCGCTCATGGGAAGGTCGACCCCCGCCAAGGGGAGGCACATTTTCGGCCCCTCAAAGTATGCAGAGTCTTCTTCCGCGAGCGTTCTCTCGACGTCGACGGTCGTTGCGAGAGTGATCTTCCCTTCGAATTCTACGCGGCCCGTCTCGTAAAAAGTCTGAAGCCTCTCAAGAAGCGCGATATCATCGGCTGTGAGAAAGAGGTCGCTGGGCAGCAAGGTTCCTGAAGCTTTTTCTACGTTCATCATCATCTCTCGTGTTCTGACGTGCATCTCAGAAGCTGTTATGAACCGATTTCGAGCAGCTTGTACGCCTTTGACAACATGAGGCACGCAAAGGCGACGAAGTGCAGACCGGCCAATGTCTCAGGCAATCGCTCGTAGTCTTTGGCAAGCCTGCGGAAGCGGCTCAGCCAAGCAAAGCTACGCTCGACAACCCAGCGTTTGGGCAAGAGCACGAAGCCTTTCACGGTCTCGGGAAGCATAACGACCTCAAGCTGGATCCCATGCTCCTTCGCTGCATCGTGAGCCACTGGCCCTCGATACGCGCCGTCAACATAGGCAATCTGCACGTTCTCACCCGTGGCTTTTTGCGTTGCATGGGCCAACGCAGCGACTGCATCCCGATCCTGAACGCTGGCCGATGTAACAACCACAGCGAGCAGGTGCCCGAGCGTGTCAACCGAAATGTGCACCTTCGACCCACGGGTCTTCTTGTGCGGGTCGTTGCCCGCCCGGTGGCCACTTTCGGGCGTGGAGCGCAGGGTACGTGCGTCGATCACCGAACCTGTAGGTTGCTCATTTCGCCCCTGCAGCAACCGGATCAGAGCCCTGAGATCGTTGGCCATGGTCTGAAAGACCTCCGCCCGAATCCAGCGTTGCGTCTGCTGGTAAACGGCAGCCCACGGTGGAAGATCGTGCGGGATGTACCGCCAGGGCGAACCTGTTTTTACGGTCCAGCGCAGGCCGTTGAACACCTCACGGAGCGAATGCTCTCGCTGGGGAGACGTTACGCGGATCAAGGCCAGATACGGCGCGACGAAGGCCCACTCCTCGTCGCTTACATCACTCGGGTAGCTTTGGCGATTTGACATGACGCCGAATCTACACCGAAGTAAACAAAGTGCATAACAGCTTCTCAGAGAAAAAGCCCTTAGCTGCCAATTCGTCAGCCAGTTGAGTGATGAAGTCAAGAGAGCATCTGCGACTGTCATCGGTAAGCCAAACCAGTTCCGGAGCACTCTCCTCTTGAGCGTTTTTTAGGAACATGAGCGTCCGCCAGAATACCGTCGCCGATGTCCTAGAGAAATCCGCCTGAATACGTAAAGAACCGTCACTGTCGGTGTCTATCGTCAATCGCAGGCTGAGGTGCGGGGACTCGAGGACAACTCGGTGCGTTCCATGGGTCCTCAGGGTGGCGTACGGAATGGCAAGCGAATCGTCCTGCGCGACAAGCCGAACAGGAACTTCGATTGCTGGCGGTGGATTGATCACCAAGTGCTGCCCATCCCGAGACAGTTCATTGAAGAAGGCGGCGATGCGTGGATCTGGTTCAATTTCGTATTCCCGCATCTGCTCATCCGAGGTCAACCGGATCGCGTCGCCATAGCGCGTCGCGCGCTCAACGCGCTCTGCGACTGCCGCATCTCGGAATGCGATGCCGAAACGCAACGGCTCGGCTCCCGGACGAGCGCTGACTTCAACTTCAATCTTGTCGTCGGTCGTAAAAGTGATTCGCTTCTGGACGTCGGGGTGAGTAGGAAATGCCGCATTCGCAGCGATCCGACAGACGGCGAGATCCGGAAGGGATGAGGATAAAAGCGTGGTGGGGATATGGAGAAAATCGTGAGCAATCCACGCCAGATCCCAATCAGCTAAGAAGCAGGAGATCGCTTGGCCGTCGAGTATCTCCATTGCGATTCCGTGATCTGAACGCGCCCATTCGACCATCCTGTGGCGGACGCTGACGGGCAGATCTGCAGTCAGGAAGACATAGATGCGGTCGGGCCGAGGGTGCCCTCTGACCGCCTTGCTCACATCCGATTTGATCTTTGCGGCCAACGCGCTTGCTTGAGTAGTGCAGATAAGCACAATGGTGTCCTCGGCAGGAGCGGCCAATCCCCCGCGCCGCTCGCGGCAGTAGGTAGTGAACGTTTCCGCATCGCGTCCAGCGTCGCCTCCGCTCGAGACGGGGCCCGTTGCAGGTAAGAGGTTAGGAGCAATGCGAGCACGTGCGAGGTGAAGGGCGATTCGCTCAAATTCGTGATGGCGATTCTTGGGTCCCAACTGCTCAAGTTGAAACCGGATGTGTGCGATGAGCGTTTCGCGTTCCAGCATTGGGCCGATTAAAGCTGAAGTACGGACAAGTGGCGGTGCCTGAGGCCCCGTACACAGCCGTCTTTCTGTCGTTCCTATGTCCAGCATCGTCACATCTTGAGCAGCACATTTGCCGCTCCACCCGCTTGTCAGTCCTCCGGCGGCGGGGTAACTTGCCTGCCGGCGGAACCCTCCCGCCGCTCCCCATCCCATCCGCAAGTTCCAACACAGCAATCAAGTTGAGAGACATCGCGCTGTACCACGGCGACGGCCGCGGCTGGATCGAGGTCATCACCGGGGTGATGTTCAGCGGCAAGAGCGAAGAGCTCATCCGCCGCGTGCGCCGCGCGCTCATCGCCCAGCGCCGCGTGCAGGTGTTCAAGAGCGCCCTGGACGACCGCTACGCCGGCGTGCGCACCATCAGCTCCCACGACGGCTCGGGGGTGGAGGCGGTGCCCGTGCGCTCGTCCACCGAGGTGGCCGAGCACGTGCACCCGTACACGCAGGTGGTGGCCATCGACGAGATCCAGTTCCTGGACGACGGCGTGGTGGACGTCATCAGCCTGCTGGCGGACAACGGCGTGCGGGTGATCGTGGCGGGGATCGACATGGACTTTCGCGGCGAGCCGTTCGGCCCCATGCCGCGCGTGCTGACGGTGGCGGAGACGGTGGACAAGCTGCACGCCATCTGCGTGGTCTGCGGCAACCCGGCCACCCGCAACCAGCGCCTGGTGGACGGCGCCCCCGCGCCGTACGAGGGGCCGCAGATCCAGGTGGGCGGCAGCGAGGCGTACGAGGCGCGCTGCCGCCGCTGCCACGACGTTCCGTCGGACCAGCGCTACCAGACGTCGCTGCTGGACCTTCTCGGCAGCACCCCCGCCGACCCCGTCGTCCTTACCCGCGAAAGCCTGACGCGGCGGGGCTGAACCGGGCCGGGTGCACAGACGACGGCCCCGACGTACGTTGATCCCGACGTACGACGGGACCGGTCTCGACACATCCCTCAGTTCGCCGCGCCCCGCGGCGCATCTCACCTTCTCCTGAACGGAACGGAGGCGGCGGATGGATGAGCTCGGCACCAGCATCGCCCGCATCAAGCCCCTCGCCGACGCCGTGGTCGAAGCCGCCACCGCGTTGAACGCCGCCGTCCGCGCTGCCGCCGACCAGGGGCTCAGCGTGCGCCTGGACCTCTCCGAACAGGCGGCGGGCCCCGACGCGGAGCCGATCCCCGTCATCCGCGCCCGCATCTCCAAACGCATCGTCTGACCCTCTCGCGCCGCAATGGCACCGGGAAAGGGGCGCGGGACGCAACGTCCCGCGCCCCTTTTGTTTCCGTCCGCACCCGATCGATCCCGGCCCGACGCGGAAACGCGGCGGGCCGTTCTGCGGGCCATTCCGCGGCTCCTTCTCCGATCTCCCCGCCGTCGTCTGCCCCTGTTCATGGTCTCCTGCCACGCCCTCTGGTCCCTTGCCCCGCGGAAGTGGGACTGAGGCGCGCGCGGGTGCATCCTTCACGTGGGACCGGGACGGCGCGGCGGTGATGCGCGATGCTCCCGGCAGTCCCTATCCAACATCACGCTATGCTTTGAGAGGTTCCAGATGATGAAGACACGCATGGTGCTCACGATGGCGGCGGCGCTCGCGCTGGGGGCGTGCGACGCCGGCACGGTCGCGGGCCCGGATGCGCGCGGCGGCCGCGCGCGGTTCGTCGACGACCAGTGCCCGTCGGGGCAGGTCTGCTGGGAGCCGCCGCCCGGCGACACCACCACCCCGACGCCCCGGGCCGAATACCGCTACTACTCGGGGGTGGATGGATCCATCTTCGGCTCGACGAAGTCGGTTTCGATGGGCGGCGTCTCGGAGTCCATTCGCAACGTGGCGTCGCTCACGCTGGACACGCGCTTCTACTTCGCCAACATCTGCGCCTCCAACCCGCCGCAGGTGAACCGTCAGACGAAGTCGGGAACCGGGAGCCCCAGGATGCTGGTCACCTCGTGGGGTATCTCGTACTCGGCCTCCGGGGTGTACAGCTTCGGGGTGCGGTCCACGCACTCCTTCACCCCCGTGCCGGGCGCCACCGGCGGTGGCGGTCCCTTCACCTCCAGCGACGGCGGGTGCTACTGACCGTCGTACGGGAGCCGGCCGCACGTCGCGGCCGGCTCCCCGGCTCCGCTTCGTGGCAGGGCTTCTCCCCTGCACATCATTCCGCCCCAACACCCCGCATGCCGCCACTCTCGCATCCGCCTTCCAACGTTCCGCGCTCGATGCTACGCCGCCGGTCCCAAGTAGCGTTCGCATTCACCGCCGTCCTGGCGGCCGGGTGCGCGGAAGGACGGGGTGAGGAGCGGGCGTCGACGCCTGCCGCGTCCTGGTCGGAGTTGGGGATGCTGCCGGATGGACCGTTTTCACTGAACGACCACCGCATCGCGGACCTGCGCGCGGACACGGACGGCCGGCTGCACGCGCTGTTCGCGGACGACGTGGACGGCGACGGCACCGCGGACCGGCTGCTGTACGCCGGGTTCGACGGGGCCCGGTGGAGCGCGCCCGCCGTGATCGCCGACGGGCCGGGGGCGGTTTCCGTGCCCGCGCTGGTGGTGGATGGGGAGCGCGTGCAGGTGCTCTGGTACCAGGGCGGGGCCGCGGACCCGCTCGACTTCCGCGACCTGCTGCAGCGCGAGCTCGCCGGCGGCGCGTGGTCGCCCGCGCGGCCGCTGCACCGCGCGGTGGACGCCGAAAGCCCGCTCCCGGTGCTCGCAACGGCCGCGGCGGCCGACGGACGCGGACACGCGGTGTTCGCCGGGCCGGGCGGCACGCTGCTGCACACCGTGCGGGGGGGCGCGGCGTGGGGCCAGACCATCCGCGCCGGGGACGGCGGGACGGACGCCCGGCTGGCCGCCGCGCCGGACGGCACCCTTGCGCTGGCGACGCTCGCCCTGGCCATCCACCCCCTGATGCCGCCAGGCACCACCGCGCACAACAGCGTGTGGGTGCGCATCTACCAGGACGGGCGATGGGAGCCGGCGACCGCGGTGCACCCGGAACCCGCCGAGCACGCGCACGCCCCGCAGCTGGCCTGGGACGGCGACGGCGTGCTGCACGCGGTGTGGACGCAGGGCGAGGGCGGCGCGCTGCTCCCCACCCGGCTGCTGCACGCGCGCTCCCCGGACGGACGCAGGTGGAGCGAGCCTGTGGACGTGGCGCCCTCGGCGGGAAAGGTGCTCTTCTCGCCCCGGCTGGCGGTGGATGGAGACGGCAGGGTGCACCTGACCGTCGCGCGCTTTCAGGACGGCGTCAGCGAGCCGGTGCACTTTCACGCGACGTTCGGCGGCGGACGCTGGACGCGTCCGGCGCAGATCCTTCCCTCCGCGGGACGCCGCGACAGTGAGCTGGAGACGGCGGTGGACGCCCGCGGCCACGTACACGCCGTCTGGGAGGACGCGGACGGACGATACCACCACGCGACGCTCTCCGCCTCCACCCCTCCCCCTCGCCCGGGTAACGCCGAACCCGGAAAATGACCAGCGTCCGGGCACCATGCCGCCCACCCCAGATCGTGGAGTGGCGGACGGTTCTCAAGATCGCGCATCAGGTGGTGCGAACCTCTTGCTCCCACACGCTGCCGAGGCCATCTGCCGATCCGCATCCCCTCTCCAAAAAACGCGGATGGGCCCCCTGCCGCATTCCATCTCTCTCCCGTTCCCGACAGCCCACGTCGGCTCGTGCCTCGTCGACAGGCTCGTGATCCCGGATGAATCGGCCTTCGAACCTGAGATTCGAGGAAACGGCACGAGAAAACTCCGCTAACTCCGTTGACTCCGTGTCAGGCCCCATCCTTTTCTGCGTGAGGCCCATTCTTGTCGAGGATCAGGGGGTGCTGGCGGTGGAGGGCGTCATCACGTGCGTGTAGATCATCCCGTCAAGCACGCGCGTCCAGTCGCCGCGCATGTACGCGTAGCCGAACGGCCGCGTCCACATGAACCGCAGCCACTCCCCGCCGGCGGCCGGCGCGCGAAAGTCT